>JAJFGH010000021.1 GCA_021776275.1 Alphaproteobacteria bacterium
CGGATTACGAAAGGCGAATTGATCACGGCGATTGCCGTGACGGAGCCGGATGCAGGCTCGGATGTCGCAAATTTGCGCACACGCGCCGTGCGGGATGGCGATTCCTACGTGATCAACGGCACGAAGATGTTCATTACGAACGGCGTCCATGGCGACCTTTTCTTTGTCGCGGCGCGGACCGACCCCGAAGCAAAGGGGTCACGCGGGATTTCGATGTTCATCGTCGAAAAGGGAACGCCGGGCTTTCGCGTCGGCCGCCCCTTGAAGAAGCAGGGCTGGTGGTGCTCGGACACGGCCGAACTTATTTTCGAGGACTGCCGCGTGCCGGCGGAAAATCTTCTCGGCGAAGAAAACAAAGGCTTCTACGCCATCATGAAAAATTTTCAGAACGAGCGCATCGTGCTTGGCGGCATGTCGGTTGGCGCGTGCGACAAGGCGCTGGAGCTGACCCTCGATTACGTCACGACGCGGCGCGCCTTTGGCGGCGTGCTGTTCGATCTGCAAACCATTCGCCAAAAGCTCGCCGAGCTGGCCGGAAAGGTCGAGGCGGCGCGCCAATTGGTCTATCACGCCGCCTGGCTGGACGCCCAGGGGCGCGATTGCGTCAAGGAAGTCTCGATGGTCAAGGCCTTCTGCGGCGAACTGGTCAACGAAGTCCTTTATGACTGCCAGCAATTTCATGGCGGCGCCGGCTATCTCCGCGAAACGGCGATTGAACGCATGTACCGCGACGTTCGCATTCTGGCGATCGGCGGCGGCGCGACGGAAGTCATGCTGGAAGAAGTCGCGAAGCGGCTGGTGACGAATTAGCGAAGAAAGGGCACGAAGAAAAATGCCGAAGGAACCATCGGACCAGAGCGTCTGGCGCATCGGCCAATCCGACGAGGAGTTGCGCGCCGCGCCGACCGTTTACCGCGACGACCTTTTTAAGGACAAGGTCGTACTGGTTTCGGGCGCGGGCAGCGGGCTTGGCCGGGGCATCGCGGCGCTGTTCGCCCGGCTTGGGGCCCAGCTTGTCATCTGCGGCCGGGACGAAGAACGCGTCGCCTCTGCGGCCAAGTTTTTCGAATCCCTCGGTGCCAAGGTGCACATGAAGCTGATGTCCATTCGCGAGCCCGAACAGGTCGAAGAATTGATGGACGAAGTGTGGGAAAAATTTGGGCGCCTCGACGTGCTGGTCAACAATGCCGGCGGGCAATACCCCCAGGAAGCGATCGAATTTAAAGACAAAGGCTGGAAAGCAGTCATCGATACGAATTTGAACGGCACCTGGTACATGATGCAGCGCGCGGCGCGGCGCTGGCGTGACAACGAACAGCAGGGCAACATCGTCAACATCATCGCCATCCACGATCGCGGCATGCCGGGCATTGCCCATACCGGCGCGGCGCGTGCCGCCGTCGAAAATTTATCGAAATCCATGGCCGTCGAATGGGCCCCTTACGGCATTCGCGTCAATTGCGTCGCCCCCGGCACCGTGGCAACGCCCGGCTTTCGCCAATATCCGGAGGAGGGTGTCGCAAGCTTCCATGTCGCCAATGTGCAGCGCCACCCGGGCGACATGCACGACGTTGCCCAGGCGGTCGCTTACCTGGCCGCCGATTCCGGCAAGTTCATCACCGGCGACGTGGTCCATGTGGATGCCGGCCAGCGCCTTTGGGGCGAGTGTTGGCCCGCCGGCAAGCCGGATTACTACAAGGTTGGCGTGTAAACGGATGGCCACAAAAGAGAAAAAATCCCGGAGCCCTTTCCAGGCCCTCGTCGGCTACGACCATCTCGAGCGGCGGGAGAACGGCATCGTCATCGGCATGATGGTCGAAGAAAAGCATTTCGGCTCGCGCGAACGCATTCACGGCGGCGCCGCCGCCACCTTGCTGGACGCGGCCGCCGGCAGCGCCTTCTTCGACGTCATCGAAGACGTTGAGCGCACCGTCACCGTGCAGCTTTCGGTTCACTATTTAGGCAGGATTACGGCGGGGCCCGTCGTCGCGGTCAGCCATATCGATTTTGCCGGCAAGACCATCGGCCACGCGTCCGCCTCCCTTTATGAGGGTTCGGAGGGCGGGCCTTTGATGGCAACCGCCACCGGCGTCTTCCGGCTTTATCGCAAAAGCGATGCTCGCTAGCGCCCTCGCCGGAATCCGGGTTCTCGATCTTTCCCAATACCTTCCGGGGCCGCTTGCAACCCTGACCCTTGCCGATTTCGGCGCCGACGTGCTGAAAATCGAACCCCCCGCAGGCGACCCGATGCGCAACATGCCGCCCATCGGCAAGGACGGTATTTCGCGAATTTACAAGGCCTGCAACCGCAACAAAAAGACGCTGCGGCTCGATTTGAAAAGCGACGACGGCAAGCGCCGGTTCGAGCGTTTGCTGAAACGGGCCGACGTGCTGCTCGAATCCTTCCGGCCGGACGTTTTGACGCGCCTTGGCTTTCCCCGCACGCGCATCGAAGGCATCAATCCCGGCCTCATCCATTGCGCCCTCACCGGCTATGGCCAGGACGGCCCCCTCGCCGCCGCCGCCGGGCACGATTTGAATTACATGGCGTTGGCCGGCGGGCTTGGCGCGTCCGGCACCACAAAACGCCCGGTCATGACCTTTCCGCCCGTCGCCGACCACGCCGCGTCGCTGAACGCGGCCCTGGCCGTGTTGGCGGCGCTGCTTGCGCGCGCCAAGACCGGACGCGGCGCCTTTCTCGATGTCAGCATCGCCGAGGCCGTGCTGCCCTGGCAGCGCCTGGCCCTGGCGGCAGTCGAAAGCAGCGGCGCGGACATTCCCCGAGAGGGGCACGAATTGAACGGCGCCGCCGCCTATTACCAAATCTACGAAACGAAGGACGGCGAATTTGCCACCCTTGGCTGCATCGAGGAAAAATTCTGGAAGAATTTTTGCGCGGCCGCCAATAAACCGGATTGGGTTTCGCGTCATGCCGACCCCCTTCCCCAGACGCAGCTGATCGACGCGCTGCGCGCGCTCTTCGCTTCCGCCACCCTGGCGGAATGGCAGGCGGCCCTCGGCGGCGCCGATTGCTGCTTTCAGGCGGTGACCGCCATCCCCGCCCTGGCGGCGCAGCCGCAGCTTCAACATCGCGGATTTTTACAAATGGGTAAGCAGAATGGCGATAATTTGCTAGAAATCCTGTTCCCCGTGCGGGCCGATGGGACGCCGCCCCGGACGCGAAGGGCCTGGCAGGAAACGGACCTTGAGACGGCCCTGCGGAATTGGGATGCGCAGAACGAGGCATAACGCGACGCCATGACAGCCGGCCCGAACCTCACGCCTTTTACGATTCACGTCGAGGACGCCGTCCTCGAAGATTTGCAGGCACGCCTTCGCAAGACGCGCTGGCCAAGCGCACCGAAGGATGCCGGCTGGGAATCGGGCACGCCACTTTCCTATATGAAGGAACTCGTCGCCTATTGGATCGACGAATATGACTGGCGCAAGTGGGAGGCAAAACTAAACCGCTTCGATCACTTTCATGCGCCCGTTCAGGGGGAACGCATCCACTTCATCTATGAAAAGGGAAGCGGCGCAAACCCGATGCCCCTGCTCATCACCCATGGATGGCCCGGCTCCATTGTGGAATTTATGGAAATCATCGAACCGCTGGCCCATCCGGAACGCTTTGGCGGCAACGCCGAAGATGGCTTCGACGTCGTCGCGCCCTCGCTTCCCGGCTATGGCTTTTCCTCCATCCCCGAGCGCCCCCCCGGCCCCAAGGCGACGGCGGCCCTTTGGCACGCCCTGATGACGGAGAATCTCGGCTACACAAAATACGCGGCCCAGGGCGGCGATTGGGGCGCGTTCGTGACCTCCTGGATTGGCGCCGAATATGGCGATTCCCTTTTCGGCATCCACCTCAACCGCATCGGCGCCGACACCGGCGCCAAGCCAACGCCGCCGCCGACCGAGGAAGAGAAAGCCTGGATCCAAAGCGTGCGCAAAACGCGCCAGGACGTTGCCGCATACAGCCAGCAGCATTCGACCCGGCCGCAAAGCCTGGGCTATGGGCTCAACGATTCGCCGGCCGGGCTCGCCGCCTGGATCGTCGAAAAGTTTTATGCCTGGAGCGACGTGGATGGCGATCTTGAATCCGTCTACACGAAAGACGAGCTGCTCACGAATGTCATGATTTACTGGGTAACGGGCACGATCAATTCCGCGAACTGGTTCTACCGCGCCGTGCTGCTTTCGGGGAATCGCACCTTCCCGGAAGGCGTCCGGGTAGAAGTGCCGACCGGCTTTGCCTTTTTCCCGGTCGATCTACAGCCCCAGCCGCCGCGTTCCTGGTGGGAGCGGGCCTACAATCTCCAGCGCTGGACGGAGATGAAAAAAGGCGGGCATTTTGCGGCCTTCGAGCAGCCCGAGGCGCTGGTTGCAGACATTCGCGCCTTCTTTCGCGGGCTACGCGCCTAAGAGCCCCAACCCTTCGTTAACCTCCTTTAAAGACCTTCGGGGCGAAACTGGGCTGGAACTCTGGCAGGGATTCGCACGCTTTTGCGGATGATTATTCTCCGGCATCTTCTGATCGCATTGATCTACACGGCGTTCGCCGCGGCGCTTGCCGTGACGTTGCCGCTTGGGTTTCCGGACCTTGCCCGCAGCGAAGCGCTGCTGATCGCCGGCCTTGTCCTGGTCGCCTCCGCCCTTCTGCACGAAATTTTCGCCCGCTTCGAGCGCGACGAAATAACCAATTCGCAATTGGCTGTCATCGACGAGATGAACGGCGAATTGTCGGAAAGCCTGCGCCGGACGCAAAAAGAGGTCCAGCAGGTGCACGCCCTCGTTACCGGCGACCCTGGCAAGGCGCCGCAGAAGATGGGCGACATCGTTGCCGAGGTTCGCGTTCTGCAAAAACTGGTCGAACAGCTTTCGTCGAAACGAAAAGACGAGCCTGGCCCGGGTCCGAACTTCGGCCCCGAAAAACCGGTGGCGGCCAAGCGTGCCAGCCAGGCCGATGCCGCCGCGAAGATGAGCCCGGCCGACCTTCTCGACCTTGTGCAAGACGCGCTGCGCCGCGACCGGATCGATCTTTTTCTGCAGCCCATCGTTGCCTTGCCGCAGCGCCTGCCGAAATTTTACGAGGCCTTTTCCCGCATTCGCGCGGACGACGGCTCGTTCATCACGCCCGGGCGCTATTTGAAGATCGCCGAACAGGAAGGCCTGCTGTCGCCCATCGACAATTTGCTTTTGTTCCGCTGCGTCCAGATCGTTCGCGCGCAACGCCATCAGGCGCGCAGCGCTTTCTTCATCAACATTTCCAAGCACACCCTTTCCGACCAGGCCTTCTTTCGCGAATTTATCGATTTCATGGAAGCGAACGCCGAACTGGCGCCGCATCTTATTTTTGAATTTGCCCAGGCCGACCTGTCCCTGCATCAGCCCAAGATCGCAAGCGAGCTGCAGCGGCTTGCCCGCCTCGGCTTCCGCTTCTCGATCGACCAGGTAACGTCGTTGGATTTCGATCTGGATGAATTGCACGAGCGCCGCTTTAAATTCGTCAAAATCGATGTCGACAAACTGCTCGCGGAAAAAGGCGAAAAAGGCTCGCCCAACGCCATCAAGGGCATCCGCGACGCCTTCTTCCGCAAGGGCATCGACCTGATTGCCGAGAAGATCGAGAACGAAGGCAATTTGATCGATCTGCTGGAAGACCGTATCGATTATGGTCAGGGCTATCTTTTCGGCGAGCCGAAGCTGCGCCGCTAACGCATTCCCTTTTCTTTTCCCGCCAGCCATGTCAGAACGGGCCGCATTCGCCCCCAACGCGTAGCGCTGCCCATGTCCACATCCGTTCGCCTGCTTTCCGGTCTTCAAGAAATTGCCGGCGCTTATGACGGCTTCATCCTCGACCTTTGGGGGGTCGTGCACGATGGCTTTGCCCCATTTCCAGGGGTGCTCGACGTTCTGCAGCGTCTGAAGAACGCGGGCAAGCCCACCCTTTTCCTTTCGAACGCACCGCGGCGCCAGACGGTCATCGTCGCCGCCCTGGAAAAAATGGGAATTCCCTCAGACCTTTATGGCGGCGTCCATTCCTCGGGCGAGGAGACGTGGCTGGCGCTGAAGGCGCGCACCGACCCTTGGTATGCGCAATTGGGCACCGCCTGCCTGCACCTTGGGCCCGAGCGCGACGACCATCTGTTGGAGGGTCTCGACTTGACCGAGGTGACGACGCCGGAGGCAGCGGATTTCATCCTCAATACCGGCATCGACCGCGACGAGGAAACCCTTGCCGATTATGAAGATGTGTTGGCCTGTGGCGCGGCAAAGGGAAAACCGATGGTCTGCGCGAATGCCGACCGCGAGGCGCTGCGCGGGGAAACGCGCGTGCTATGCGCCGGCGCGCTCGCCCTTCGCTACGAAGCCCTCGGCGGCGAGGTGCGCACCCATGGCAAGCCCGACCCGGTCATGTATGAAAACGCCCTTCGGATGCTTCGCGTGCCCAACCCTCGCCGCGTGCTTGTCATCGGCGATTCCCTCGAGACGGATATCCAGGGCGCCGAACGGGCGGGTCTCGATGCCGTGCTGGTCACCAGCGGGCTGCACGCGGCCGAACTTGGCCTGAAAGCCCCCCATCAAAGCTTGCCGGACGCCGCGCGTCTCGAAGCGCTTCTCAAGCGCACAGGCCATCACCCCATCGCGGCGATCCCAAGCCTTTTCTGGTAGGCAGGGCCGCAAGAAAATACGGGAAGGGCCGAAACCCTTCCCGCACCCTCTTATTTCTTTGCGCGCTTCTAATGGAGAAACAGCGTCGGCAGATACGGCACGCCGATTTCCGCGACGATCGCCACCATGGCACCGATCGAGACCAGGAAAGCCGCCGAACGAACCCAGGGAATGCCCAGAATGTGGACGATGGCCTGAACCAGCCGCGCCACGACAAAGATTTCCGCGCCAAGCTGCGTCGTCTCGTTGGAAACGCCGAACATCGTTCCGGCAACGATGACGGCGAAGGGAATCATGTTCTCCATCAAATTGAGATGGGCGCGCTCCGAACGCTGCACCCAGGCTGGAAGGGGGGCATCCCCATCGGTCGGATGGCCGACGTAACGCCGAATCCCCCACACTTGAACTTTCCCAACAACCGGGACCATCGCCAAAACAATGGCGATGACCGCAAGCTGCAACAAACAGATAAATTCGACGGGTGCCATCGTGCATCCCTCCAGTTATTTTTTCTAAAATTGCGAAACCCACTCAGAACGCAAGATGCCGTCACGCAGCCATTGGTCACGCCGTGATCGGTTGCGAATCCATGCCCTTGCCCTAAAGGGCGGCAGCAAAACCGGGAACAGGATGGCAGCAAGACGAAAGGGCGGGCAAGGCCTTAATCGGGGCGGCTGCGTCACAACTGCGTGACCCGCAGGCAAGCCCCCTTTTAAAGGGCCGCCAGCTTTGCGACCAGCGGTCTATCCGCCGGTGGCATCGGATAATCCCCCAATGCGCCCGGCAAAACCCACCGGATCGCCTGTCCTTCCATCGGCCTTGGTATGCCCTGCCAAAGGCGGCAAAGGTAAAGCGGCATCAAAAGATGAAAAGCGTCATAGCCATGGGACGCGAAGGCAAAGGGCAGCAGGTCCTTGCCTTCCACGCCGATGCCGAGCTCTTCGCGAAGTTCCCGCCCCAACGCCGCCTCCGGCAATTCCTGGCGGTTGACCTTGCCGCCGGGAAATTCCCACAAACCAGCAAGCGGCTTTCCTTCCGGGCGCCGGGCAATCAGCACGCAGCCATCGCCATCGATCAGCGCCGCCGCAACGACGACGACGAGCGGCCGGGAATCAGGATCGATAGTCAGCGTTGATGTCGATATAGCCATGGGTGAGATCGCAGGTCCAAACCGTCGCCTTGCCCCGGCCGATGCCAAGATCGACCGCGATATCGACATCGCGCCCTTTCATGTGCCGGGCAACGCTTGCTTCCCGATAGGCGGGATCGCGCGCCCCCCGCTCCGTAATCCGTACGCCGCCGATGCGAATACCGATCCTGCTGCGATTTGCCCGCTCGCCCGACTTGCCGACCGCCATGACAATCCGGCCCCAATTTGCGTCACCCCCGGCGATGGCGGTTTTGACAAGGGGAGAGTTTGCAATCGCAAGGCCGACGCGGTGCGCCGCCCTTTCGGAAGCGGCGCCGGAAATCGTCACGGTCACAAATTTGCTTGCCCCTTCGCCATCCCGCACGACCTGTTGGGCGAGGTCGATCATGACCGCGGCAAGCGCCTTCTTAAAGGCCTGCACATGCGCATCCTTTGCCGAGCGCACCGCCTTGTGCGCCTTGCCGGCGCCGGTGGCGCACAGAAAAACGCTGTCGCTTGTCGACGTATCGCTATCGACCGTGATCGAATTGAACGAACGTGCGTTGATCTCGGACAGCAGGGATTGCAAAACCCTTGCCGGAATTTTTGCGTCCGTGAAAAGAAAGGCCAGCATCGTCGCCATGTTGGGCGCGATCATGCCGGAACCCTTTGCAATGCCACCGATCACCACCGGCACGCCGCCAATGCGCGTCTTGGCAAAGGCCCCCTTTGGAAAAGTGTCCGTCGTCAAGATGGCGTCGGCCGCCGCCCTCCACCGCGTCGGCCGCAGCCGCTTTGCCAGATCGGGGAGCGCTTCTTCGATCCGCTCAACCGTCAGCGGCTCGCCGATCACGCCGGTCGAGGCGATAAAGATCTCCTTCTCCGCACAATTCAGCGCCGCCGCCGCCGCGCGGGCCGTCCGCGCCACCGCCTTGACGCCCGCAGCGCCGGTAAAGGCGTTCGCATTGCCGGAATTGACGACGATCCCCCGCGCCCGTCCGCCGGCAAGCTGCTTGCGGCACCATTCGACCGGCGCCGACGCCGTCGCCGAACGCGTAAAAACCCCGGCCAGGGTCGTGCCCGGCACAAGGGCGGCGAGCATCAGATCGCTGCGGCCGTGATAGCGAATGCCGCTGGCCGTCGCCCCCAGGGTAAGGCCGGGAACGGGCGGCAGCTTTGGAAACCCCCGCGGGGCCAATGGCGATCGCTTCAATTTTCCGGCCATGCCGATCGAGCTCATGCGCAAAAGGAAAAACGTCGATTTTTGCCGGAAGCCAGCCCGGCACCTCGGCATCCTACAGATCGCGGGCCCGAGAACAAGCACGGAAAGCGGCGGCGCGCGGGGGATTTTGATGGCCCTCGCCTGCGCACCCCCGTTGACAGTCCCCCCCATGCACCCTATTTCTCGGGGGAAGCGCCACACCCAATTCGTCTCCCACCCCAGTTGAGAGAAGCCCTATGCTCGGTGTTCTCGCCCGGCAATTCCTCGGTTCGGCAAACGACCGCTTTGTTCGCAAGCTGGGCCCCTTGATCACGGCCATCAATGCCGAAGAAGCCGCCCTGGAGGCGCTTTCCGACGCAGACCTTGCCGCCCGCACCCAAGCCTTCCGGGAACGAATCGCGGAAGGCACGCCCCTTGACGATTTGCTCGTCGAGGCATTTGCCACCGTCCGCGAAGCGGCGAAGCGCACCCTTGGCCAGCGCCATTTCGACGTGCAGCTCATGGGCGGCATCGTCCTCCATCGCGGCATGATTTCGGAAATGAAAACGGGCGAAGGGAAAACCCTGGTCTCGACCTTGCCGGTTTATCTGAACGCGCTGTCGGGAAAAGGCGCCCATGTCATTACCGTCAACGACTATCTCGCCAAGCGGGATGCGGAATGGATGGGCAGCATCTACCGCTTTCTCGGCCTCCGGGTAGGCTGCATCGTCCATGGGATGGACGATGCCGATCGGCGCGACGCCTATGCCGCCGACGTGACCTACGGCACAAACAACGAATTCGGCTTCGATTATCTGCGCGACAACATGAAGTACCGGCTGGACGAGATGGTTCAACGGTCCTTCAATTTTGCCATCGTGGATGAAGTGGACAGCATCCTGGTCGACGAGGCGCGCACGCCGCTTATTATTTCCGGGCCCGCCGAAGACAGCTCCGAACTTTACGTCGCGGCAAACAAGCTGATCCCAAGGCTTGAGGAAGAAGATTACGAAAAGGACGAAAAGGCGCGGGCGGTCTCCTTCACGGATGCAGGGGTTGAGAAGGTCGAAACCTGGCTTGCCGAAGATGGGAAAATCGAAACCGGCACCTCCCTTTACGATATCCGCAACGTCGCTCTCGTCCATCACGCCAATCAGGCGCTGCGCGCCCACAAGCTTTTTGCGCGCGACACGGACTACATCGTCAAAGACGACCGCATCGTCATCATCGACGAGTTTACGGGCCGCATGATGGAGGGACGGCGCTATTCCGAAGGCCTGCACCAGGCCCTGGAAGCGAAGGAAGGCGTCCAAATTCAGAATGAAAATCAAACTCTTGCATCGATCACCTTTCAGAACTACTTCCGGCTTTACCCAAAACTTTCCGGCATGACCGGCACGGCGATGACGGAAGCCGCCGAGTTTGGCGACATCTACAAGCTCCGCGTCGTCGAGATGCCGACAAACGTGCCTTGCGTCCGCATCGATTATGACGACGAGGTTTACCGGCGCGAAAAAGAGAAATTTTCGGCGATCATTACGCTGATCGAGGAATGCCAGCAGCGCAAGCAGCCCGTTCTTGTCGGCACCGTCAGCATCGAGAAATCGGAAACCCTTGCGGCGTTGCTGAAAAAGCAAAAAGTTACCCATCAAGTGTTGAACGCGCGCTACCACGAAAAAGAAGCGAACATCATCGCCCAGGCCGGCCGGCCCGGCGCCGTGACGATTGCCACGAACATGGCCGGCCGGGGCACCGACATTCAGCTTGGCGGCAATCTGGACATGTGGCTTGAAGACAGCCTCGCGGGCATCGATGACGAGGCCGCGAAGGCAAAAAAACGCGAAGAAATCGAAAAGAAGCATGCCGAAGACAAGGCGACGGCAATCGCGGCGGGCGGGCTTTACGTTCTTGGCACGGAGCGCCACGAAAGCCGCCGCATCGACAATCAGCTTCGCGGGCGATCGGGACGCCAGGGCGATCCCGGCGCTTCGAAATTCTTTCTTTCCCTCGACGACGATCTGATGCGCATCTTCGGATCCGAGCGCATGGACAGCATGATGCAGAAACTCGGCTTGCCCGAGGACGAAGCGATCACCCATCCCTGGGTCAACAAGGCCCTCGAAAAGGCGCAGCAAAAGGTCGAAGCCCGAAACTACGACATCCGCAAAAACCTGCTTCGCTTCGACGACGTGATGAACGACCAGCGCAAGGTGATCTACGAACAGCGCCGCGATCTGATGATGGCGGACGAAGTCTCCGAAACGATCGACGGCATGCGCCAGGACGTCGTCGACGATTTGGTCCAACGCATGATTCCGGAAAAAGCCTATGCGGAACAATGGGACGTAAAGGGGTTGCACGAGGAATGCCGGCGCCTGCTTGCCCTGGATCTGCCGATCGACGAATGGGCGAAGGAAGAAGGCATCGCCGATGAAGAAATCCGCACCCGCCTAACGGAAGCCTCGCGCCGGAAGATGGCGGAAAAGCTTGCGACCTATGGGCCGGAGATTTTCCGGGCCGCCGAAAAAAGCGTGCTTTTGCAATTGCTTGACCAGGCATGGAAGGACCATTTGCTGACCCTGGACCATTTGCGCCAGGGGATCAGCCTGCGCGCCTACGGCCAACGCGATCCCTTGAACGAATACAAGCGCGAGGCCTTCAACCTCTTCGAGACGCTGCTCAGCCGGCTGCGCGAAACCGTGACCAGCGTGCTGAGCCATCTCGAGGTGCAGGTCACCACGCCGCAAGAAGCCGAAATTGCGCGAAAGCCGCAAGCGATGCAGGAAAGCCGGACGGACCCGGCCCTTGGCCAGGGCGGCGCCTTCGAAGGTGGCACCAACGTGCCTGGCGCGCCTGTCCGTTTGCGCGAAGCGGCGGCGACCGTCGATCCGAACGACGCGGCAACCTGGGGCCGGGTCGCGCGAAACGCCGCCTGCCCTTGCGGGTCGGGACGCAAATACAAGCATTGCCACGGCCGCAACGCCTGATTTTCTTTTCGGGTGTATGGAGAAAATTGGCCGGGGCTCAGCTCAGGCCTTTTGTGCCCATCGTCAGGAATTTTTCACGGCGCCGCGCACGCAAAACCCCGCCTTCGATTTCGACAAGGGCCGCCAATTCTTTTTCGATCACGCTGCCGACCGCATCGATCGTCTGACGGCGCTGGCGGTGCGCGCCGCCCAGCGGCTCCAGCACGATCTGATCGATCAGGCCAAACTCGTGAAGGTCCTGGGCGGTTAGGCGCAGGGCTTCCGAGGCCTGCTTCGCCTCTTCCCCGCTTCGCCACAGAATAGAGGCGCAGCCTTCCGGCGAAATCACCGAATAGATCGAATGTTCCAGCATCAAGACCCTGTCGGCGGCGGCGATGGCAATGGCCCCGCCGGAACCGCCTTCGCCGATCACGATGCTGACGAACGGCACGCGCAAACCAAGGCCCGCTTCGATGCTGCGGGCAATCGCTTCGGCCTGGCCGCGTTCCTCTGCATCGACGCCCGGATAGGCCCCGGGCGTGTCGACAAAGCTTATCACCGGCAATTGAAAGTGGTCCGCCATCCGGAAAAGGCGCTGGGCCTTGCGGTAGCCTTCCGGGCGCGCCATGCCAAAATTATGCTGCACGCGGGATTCCGTGTCCGAGCCCTTCTCATGACCGATCACGACGACCGAGCGCCCGCGAAACCGCCCAAGGCCGCCGATGATCGCCGCGTCCTCGCCGAACATCCGGTCGCCGGCAAGGGGCGTCCATTCCACGATCAAGGCGTCCAGATAGTCGGAAAAATGGGGGCGTTGCGGGTGGCGCGCCACCTGAACCTTTTGCCAGGGCGTCAGCTTCGCGTAGATCTGCTGCAAAAGCCGCTCGATCTTGGACTGCAGTTTTGCAATTTCTTCCGTGACGTTGACGCCGTCGCCGCCCGTGCGGTGACGAAGCACTTCGATCGTGCCTTCCAGTTCGGCGACCGGTTTCTCGAAATTGAGAAAATGCTGCATTCGTTTATCCTAGCACGCGCCGCACGCGCAGGCGAAAGAACCGGCGCAGTTACGAAAATTTAATGGAAGCGATCGCGTTTTGCCCGTTAGCCGGTGGCGATCTGCTCTGCCTTTTTCACGAGAACCTCGGCCTGTTTGATCGAAGCGATGTCGATCAATTTCCCATCGAGCGCCACGGCCCCCTGGCCTTCTTTCTGGGCCTTCTCCATCGCTTCGAGAATGCGCTTCGCCTTTTCGATTTCTTTTTCGGACGGGCTGAAAACTTCGTTCGCCAAACCGATCTGCGAAGGATGAATGGCCCATTTGCCTTCGCAGCCAAGGACGGAGGCGCGGCTCGATTGCGCGCGGTAGCCATCCGGATCGGAAAAATCGCCAAACGGGCCATCGACCGGGCGCAGCCCGTTGGCCCGGGACGCCACCACCATGCGGGCAATGGCATAATGCCACATGTCGCCCCAATGGGTGTCGCGGTTCCCCGCCTCGTCCGCATCGGTCAGCACGACGTAGTTCGGATTGGGGCCGCCGATATTCGTCGTTTTTGCCTTCGTCGAAGCCGCGTAGTCGGCAACACCGAAATGAAGCGATTCGTTTCGCGGGCTGGCGGCGGCAATTTCGTCCACGTTCATCATGCCAAGCGCGGTTTCAATAATCAGCTCGAAGCCGATCTTGTTCTTGAAGCCCTTTGCCTGCTCGATCTGCGTTACCAGCATGTCCACCGCATACACATCGGCCGCGGTGCCGACTTTTGGAATCATGATGAGGTCCAGCTTGTCGCCTGCCCGTTCCACCACGTCGACCACGTCGCGGTACATGTAATGGGTGTCCAACCCATTGATGCGAACGGAGACCGTCTTTCCACTCCAATCGATGTCGTTCAACGCCTGGATGATGTTTTCCCGCGCCTGCGGCTTGTCGTCGGGCGCAACCGCATCCTCCAGATCGAGAAAAATGACATCCGCTTCGCCCTTCGCCGCCTTTTCAAAAAATTTCGGCGAGCTGCCGGGCACGGCAAGTTCGCTGCGGTTGAGACGGGGGGTGGCTTCCTCGACAATCGTAAAACTCATGGCTTCCTCGTTTGGTGGATGGCGGCCAGGGGGGCAGATGGGCCCGGCCCGAAACGGGCGAAGCCGGATTAATTCCGTTCCTTGCCCGGAAAGTCAACTCCATCGCGCAAATCGGTGCCTGGCCCGGCCTTGCCGGCCGTCGCCGCCAGCGGGTGATGGGCGTCCACCAGGCGCTTCAGGCGCTCCTGAAGGACATGGGTATAGATCTGGGTGGTGGCGATGTCCGCATGCCCTAGCATCCGCTGGACGCTGCGCAAATCGGCGCCATGGGCCAACAAATGGCTGGCAAAGGCATGGCGCAGCACGTGGGGGGAAACCTTCGCCGGCGGAACGCCGGCGGTTACCGCCAGCGCCTTCAAAAGCTGTAGAAAGCGTTGGCGCGTCAAATGGCCTTTGCGGCCGCGGGAGGGGAAAATCCACGGCGAGGCGGCCCCGCTTAGAAAGACCGGGCGCACCTCACGATAGGCCGCCAGCGCCGCCAGCGCCGGCTCGCCCAGGGGCACCATGCGCTCTTTGTCTCCCTTGCCGCGCACGATCATGAAGCGCTTGTCCCCGGTCATCGCCGACAAGGGCAGGGAAACGAGTTCCGAGACCCGAAGCCCGGTCGCGTAAAGAATTTCCAGCAGCGCCTGAACGCGCAGGCCCCGTGGCCCTTGCTGACGCCGCGCCACCTTGAGCAGGGCTTCGACCTCTTCTTCCGACAGATATTTTGGAAGCCGCCTTCCCTGTTTCGGACTGTCGAGGACCGAACTTGGATCGTCGGCGCGCAAGCCT
>JAJFGH010000022.1 GCA_021776275.1 Alphaproteobacteria bacterium
GGATGGATGCCTATATAATAGCAAGCGCCGGTCTTTGAAACCAAGCGGAGCAAAAAGCGGCCATGATGTCCTTGTCCGACGGGAAGAAAGACCGCGAAGTCGCGCCGGGCCTTGCCCACACCGCCTTCGATCCGCTGTTGCCCCAGGAAATGGCCATCAAGGCCGAGGCAATCGGCGTCGGCAAGGCGCGTCTCGATATCATCCGCCTATTGGCGCTTGCCGTGCTTGCGGGGGCCTTCATCGCTTTCGGTGCAATGTTTTCCACCATCGTCGGGACGGGGGCGGAGACGCTTCCCTATGGGGTTGGGCGGCTTCTGATCGGCCTGGCCTTTTCCTTAGGCCTGGTGCTGGTCGTTATCGGCGGGGCCGAGCTTTTCACCGGCAACAATTTGATGGTGATGGCCTGGGCCGGCCGGAAAGTTACGACGCTGGAATTGCTGCGCGCCTGGGCGGTTGTCTATGTGGGCAATCTGATCGGCGGGATCGGAACCGCGGCCCTTGTCTTTCTGGCCGGGCAGCATGGCTTTCATGACGGCGCGGTCGGGGCCTTGGCCCTTGGGATTGCCGCGGCGAAAATGGCGCTGCCGTTTTGGCAGGCGCTCTTTCTCGGCGTGCTATGCAACGTCCTCGTCTGTTTGGCGATTTGGCTTAGCTATAGCGCCCATAATGTGGTCGGAAAAATTCTGGCGCTCGTCTTTCCCATCACGGCCTTCGCCGCCGCCGGGTTCGAACATTCGGTGGCCAACATGTATTTCTTTTCCTATGCATTGTTCGTGAAGTGGGGGGCGGCGGATAGTTTCTGGGCAATGCTTTCGGCGGTGCCCACCGATTACGCAGGCCTTGCCGTGCTGCCCGCCATCGCCAATCTGGTGCCGGTGACCATTGGCAATATCCTTGGCGGCGGCTTGCTGGTAGGCTTGGTTTACTGGTTCGTTTATTTGCGAAAGCGCTAGCGCGCTGGCAAAACGATGAAAGTGGAGGACGCCATGTTTCTCATATGCAGCCTGATCTTCGCCACCCTGGCCGTTACCATCGGCTATTTCGTTCTTTTTGCCGCCGGGAAGGCGGAAGGGCGCTTGCAGAAATTCGGCCGGTGCCTGGCCATCTGGTTCTTCGTGCTTGCCGCTTTTCCATTGCTTGGCGGCGCCTATATGGCCATCTCCGGTCATCCGGGCGTGGGCATGATGCGCGGCCATCATGGGGACGCGCATGGGTGGATGCAGGGCCCCCGTGGAGAGAAGGGCCGCGCGACTCACGAGGAACGGTGGCGCCGGCATCTGGAAGAAATGCATCCTTCCAAATAACCGGCTTGCCGTAAGTTCCAGCGTTACGCCTTTCGAAAGATTTTTTGGTCGAGGCTTTGCGCGCCGCCGCCTTCGATCAATAATGCCAGGGCCGCGCCGGTGAGGGCGAAGGCATAGGCGAAATGGGGCACGTCCTGCATGATGACGAAGCCCGGAATGAGAATGGTAACGATCCCCATGAGGGCGGCGATGGCGGCGTTGAGGCGGGTAAAAAGGCCGATGATCAGCAGCACGCCCATCAGGATTTGGGCCCCGCCGGCCAGCATAAGGAAGTGATCGACGTCGATCATCATCAGGCTGCCGTAATCCATCTTGTAGGAACCGGCGAGCTTTTCCAGGGTGAGCTTTTCATAGCCCCAGAAAAGGACCGTTAGCCCAAGAAAGAGGCGTAAAATCATTGCGCGATAGGGTTCGTATTTCTGAAAATTCATGCGTAGCGTCTCCTCATTCAAAGGTTCGTCCCCGCCGGTGCGCCTTTCCTTTCTTTAAGGGTTTCCGGTGGCGCGAAGGTGCCATGAAACTTTCCGCCGTTGCTATCTTCCCCGGCTACACAATTGCGTGATGGGGCGATGAACGAAACGCCGCGCAAAAATCATGGGCCCAATCAGGAAGAGGTGACGGCCTTTCTTTCTTCGCCCGACGCCTATGGGCCAGAGGTTGTCAGGGTCGAGCGCATCGACACCCACGCCGCCGTGGTCTTTCTGGCCGGAGACGCGGCCTACAAGATCAAGCGTGCCGTGCGTTTTCCCTTTCTCGATTTCACGACGCTGGCGCGGCGCCGGCGTTTTTGCGAGCGCGAAGTCGTCATCAACCGGCGCACGGCGCCCGAACTTTATCTCGGCACCGTTGCGATTACGCGCGCCTCTGACGGCACCCTTGCCCTCGGCGGTGAGGGCGAGGCCGTCGAGTGGGCCGTGCATATGCGCCGCTTCGATCAGGCGGCCCTGTTCGACCGGATGGCGCAAGAGGGCCGGCTGACGCCTGGATTGATGGCGGCGACGGCGGACGCCATCCGTGCCTTTCATGAAAGCGCCGAACGGCTTTTCGGTGCGGATGCGGTCGGCGGTGGGGCCAAGGCCGTCGGCCGGGTGATCGAGGAAAACCTCGATACCTTCGCGGCCCACCCGGACGTTTTTCCATCGGCCGGGCTTCGGCGCCTCCGCGAAGCGATGGGGGCGGCCTTCGATGGGGTTCGGGATTTGCTCGACGCACGCGTCGTTGCCGGTTTTGCTCGCCATTGCCATGGCGATTTGCACCTTCGGAACCTTTGCCTGATCGAAGGGCGGCCGGTTCTGTTCGACGCGATCGAATTCAACGAGGCCTTTGCGGCCATTGACGTTCTCGACGATCTCGCCTTTCTGCTGATGGATTTGGATCACCGGAGATTGCGGCCCTTTGCCGCCCAGGTTTTCAACCGTTATTTCTCTGGCGAAGCGGATTTTTCCGGGCTGAGGGCGTTGCCGCTTTTCCTTTCCTCCCGGGCGGCCGTGCGGGCGAAGGTCGGCATCATCGCGGCGGCAAATCAGCAAGCGCCCGAGGCAAAGGCGCTTCTTCGCGCGGAAGCCGCCGCTTATTTTGCGGCCACCCTTGATTACTTGGCGCCGCCCCCGGCCCGGCTCGTTTGCATTGGCGGGCTTTCCGGTAGCGGCAAGACAAGCCTTGCGCGCGAATTGGTGCCGGAGATCGGTGCCGCTCCCGGCGCCCTTCATTTGCGAAGCGACGTGGTGCGAAAAGAACTTTTCGGCGTGGCGGAGACCGAAACTTTGCCGTCATCGGCTTACCGCATGGACGTGAACGCCAAGGTCTATGACGCCCTTGAGCGGCGCGGGAAATGCGCCCTCGCCGCCGGCCATTCGGTCATCCTCGATGCCGTCTCGGCCCGCCCGGAGGAGCGCGATGCCTTTGAAAGCCTTGCAGGGGCATGCGGCGCGGCTTTCTTCGGCATCTGGCTCGAGGCGGCACCGGAAACCATGCGCGAACGCGTCGATACGCGGGTGGGGGATGCATCGGACGCGACGGCGTCCGTTCTGGATCGGCAGCTCTTGGGCGAGACGGGTCCCATCGCCTGGCATCGCCTTTCCACCGACCGGTCCCTTGGCGACGTCGCGGAAGCGGCACGGGCGCTGCTTGCCGGTTAAGGGGTCCCCATAAAGAAACTGGCGGGGCCTTTTGGGCCCCGCCAGCAATTCTTCATCCAAAGATAGGGAGACTTAGTCGCCGCCCTTTTCGAGGCGTGCCACCGAGATATCGTTCTCGGTCACCCCGATCGGGTTAAAGCGAATGCCTTCGTTCATATAGAACCCTGTGCAATGCAGGTTCTGCACGTCACAGAAATGGCCAATGATCGAGGACATCACATATTCCCCATCTTCACCCGGAATGTTGCCGAGATGGTAGTCCGAGAACTTCCACCACTGCCCCTTCCGGTCATAGGCCTCGACGAACTGGGCGCGCGGGAAAGCAACCGGCGCGTACCATTTCATCCGGCTATACGGATGGTCATCGTAAGAAACCGCCTCCACGACATAGGAGTCATAAGGCGCATAGAGATCCATGCCCGGAATGCCGGTCGTGAAATCCCACGGTGGCGTGTTCGCCAACGCAAAGTACGGGAAATGCTCGAACTTCGTTCCAGACTGGTTCAACTTCCAACTGCCCAACGCGTTGCTGTGCAACACCTGGATAATCGGCTGACGCTTCAGAAGCTTGTAGGACTTGTACCAGGACGGATGCACGTTGATGTTTTCCGCATCGCTGTTCAGCCAGTCGGAACCACCAATCGGGTCCATCCATGCACCACCCGAAAGGCGCCGCACGCGGCGGACCGAGCGAATGTACGCATAGGTGTCGTCATACTTGCCGTTCTGGTCGTAGCGGACGAAGTAAACCCCCGTCCCCTTCACGTCTTTCGGGAAGCGGGCATTGATGATCGTCTTGTACCGGATGCCGCCACGCGGAATGCTGAGCCCGTCAAACCGGCCCGAGCTGTACCAACGCAGCCACTGCCAATGCTGAATACGCTCAACACCTTTGTTGTTCATCCAGATGAAGCCGAACTTGTTGTAGTAGGTGATGTTCCCGCTCGGCTCGCCAAGATAGATGTTCCAGATGAACTTATCGCCACCGTTCGGGTCATCCAGCTTGATGTCCGAGAAAGGCATACCGCCCTTCCACTCTTCAATGCAGCCGCAATTGGCGCCCATTACGTCCTTTGCCGACGCATCGTATTTGAGCGCGCCTTTGTTGCGCTCCGTCTCGGCAATCCACCCCTTGTCAAACCGCATCTCAAGCGGCTTCCCAAGCGGATAGGTCATCGAATACGTCTTGATCATGTCCGGCATGCGCTCCGATAGCATGTCCTTGATCGGGATCCCGTTGAACGTGCCGTCCTTCAGCAATTTGCTGATGTTCGACGCGTTCAACACCGTCCCCTCAGGAACCTCCTCCGCGAGCGCTGTCCCCCCCACAAAGCCGAGCGCTACGAATAACGCGCCTGCTTGTAGGAGCTTTCCAAGTCTTTTCATTAGATAGATCCTCTCAAACTAATGCCCTTAAATTAGAACTGACGAGTCAGGCGTAACACGAACTGATCCTGGTCCTCGAAGAGGCCGAACGTATGGCCGCCATTCCCGAGCTCGTTGGGGTTGACTGAGGACGGACTCGGCTTATGCGGTGCGTAGAAGAGATCGAGCTCCGCACGAAGCCGCCAATAGTCACCCCAGATGAACTCGACCCAAGGCAGGAAGAACCCGCCGCCATGGGTAAGGTCCGTACCCCAGGCGATGCCGGGGTTGATCAGGTCGTAGTTGTAGTTCATCGCCAACACGATCGTGAAGACGAAGGTGTGCTCGGACGAAGCCGCATTCCAACCAGCGGTATCAACCAACTCATCGCCTGGATTGAAGTCCGTGATCCAGCGGTCGAAGAGCTGGAAGGACAGGAAGGACGGACGGCCCGTACCAATGTATTCCTGCAGACGAATACCGGTCGATTCCGCACGCAACATCCACAACAGCTGATGCTTCTCAAGCGGCGAGAGGCCATGGCCGGCACTCCCGAACGCTCCGGCAAAAGCAGAAGCCAGACCGCCCTGAGCCTGCAGGTTCGCGATGCCCTGGGCATTGCCCGAGAAACCGCGGTTGAACGGCCGTTCCGGGGTCCAGACGACTTCCGCCGCCAAGGTCCACGGACCGATGTCCAAGACGCTCAAGTCATAGTTGATGGACATCGCGTAGTTGTTGAGGATCGGGTAAATTGCCTGACCCAGGGCGCCCAAGCCACCCGATGCAGCGGAAGCCGGTCCCTCGCCCTTAAAGCCCACGGCGGACGTCGAAATCGGCGACGCGGCCAAATGGCTGCGGATAAAGGCAACGGAATAGCCCGTGTAGTTGGACCACTCGCCAAGCGTACCAGCCCATCGGACCGCCCCGGTGACCGAATCATTGTCGCCGGTATGGTGGTTGTAGTTGAAGGGCAGGACAGCCGCCTGGAAGAAGTCAATGCTGTCAAACGGGTTTGGCTGCCAACGACCGCCGTAGAAATCGACGGAGTTGCCGATGTCCCGCTCGCGGTCCCAGCCCGGACGGATGACCACCTGCAAGGAGCCGTCCAATTCCGGCACCTGCGCAATGATGTTACCCATGATTAGGGGCTTGCGCCATTCCTCGTTCTCCGGCTCGAAGAACAGACGCCAGCGAAGGTCGCGGCCATGGAGGATGTCCATCGCCTGGAAGAAGTCGGTCTCGCCCCAGACGATCTGTTGCTTACCGATCTTAACAACGAAGCGCTCGCCCACATCGAATTCGATGAAATATTCGCGAAGCTCTTCCTCTTCCAACTGCGCCTTGAGGAAGTTCGGCTCGGCCTGGCCATCGTTAGCGCCCGTACCAAGCGCGGCGAATGGCACGCCCTTGTGAAGACCGGTATCGATCTTCTTCAGCCACGGCGTATTCGCTTCCCGTGCGACACGACCAATGATGCCGACGCGGAGCGGTCCAATTTCGCCATCCAAGTCAACGCGGATGGTCGTCCGAAGCATCGAGATCTCAAATTTGTCATCGAACGGGGTACCCGTACGATTTCCGAGGTTGAGGGAGAGCTGTTCACGGACATAGCCGCTGGTCACCCATGTTCCCGGAATCCAAGGATCGTCCTCGAAGACGATTCCCGCCGTCGCACTGCCCGAACCAAGCACGGCTGCCGGTGCGAGCGTCGCTGCCAAGAGCAGCGAGCGCGATGGCTTCTTTTTGAAAATGGAATTCTTGTTCTTCATCGCCATAATTCCCTAAGGTTTGCAAACAACAGCCCGCTAAGGCCTTTAAATTACGCATATGTACATATGTAAAAGCCAAAGAAACCCTTAAGAAAGCCCTAAAGGTTCTTTGTATTCAACAACGCCTAAGCGCTGATTCCTTTAAATGAAAACACTTTCTAGATTAGCTCCCCTAAACGACAGGACGTCTCCCTTGAGCGTCCCCTGCCTTCCAAGCGACTTGAATCCCCTTAAAAATTCGCCGCCTGCTTCTTACTTTTCGGACCGGTCACAGACCTGTCACAGTGGATACTTAACCCCGTAACTTTTTTCTTGTCCAGCCTTTTGTTAAGGATAGGAGGCGGCACGAGCCGTGCCGCCTCCCCGTTTCCTCACCGTTTCTTGTGCATTGCAACAAAAACGTTTTCCCTAGCTTCCGCTGGCCCCGGCCGTTGCCGGCTTCTGGCCCATCAGATCCTTGCTGAAGATGAATTCAGGCCGGAAGACATAGGCCATGGCCGGGATCACGAAGAGCGCGCTCAAAGCCGACATCGTCAGCCAGACACACATCAGGACCCCCATTTCGGCCTGGAACCGGATGGAAGAGAACGTCCAGAGGACAATGCTGATCACCAGGGTGCTCGCGGTAATGAAGACCCCGCGGCCGGCGCTATGCAACGCCTTGATAATGGCCCCCATCGGATCGCTGGTTTCACGAAGTTCCTCGCGAATACCGTCCGCAACGTAGAACGCGTAGTCGACGCCTAAGCCAATCCCAAGAGCGGCCACCGGCACGGTGTTAATGTTCATGCCGATCCCCTTCATGGTCATGTAGCTGAAGGTAATCACGTTCGAAAGCGCGACCGGCACCATGAAGAACAGCGCCGCCGAAGCACTCCGGTAGACAACTGCCGCGCAGATGCCAACCCAGAAGAGCGCCAAGGCAATTGCCTCGATCTGTTTGGCGAGGATGATTTCGTTCACCGCGCCCAACACACCGATCAAGCCGCCGGCAAGATAGTATTCCGGCTTCGCCTGGGCCACCACCTCACCGATGGCGGTGCCGCCCTTATGCTCTTCCCTTGCACCGGCTCCGCCAAGGACCGCCTTGCTGACGCCCCCGCCATAGTCGGAGATTTCGTGCGCCACACCAAAATCCTCCTCCAATTCGAGGGGGTTCTCGGCAATGTAGTCTTTGAGACGCGCGAGACCGGTACGGATCGTCGAACCTTTGTGATCCCGGAACATGAAGCGAATTGAACCTTCGCTATAGACGAAATTGTTGAACTTATCCGCATCCCCCGGTTCGGAGCCGGAAATGTACAGATAGGCCAGCTCCCCGTTCACCAGGGCATCGTCACCAATTTCGTAAAAGCGTGGATTGCCTTCATAGAAAACCCGTTGAATCGCCGGCAAAAGATCGGCAATCGAAACGGAGCCGCCGACTTCCGGCTGCGCTTCCATGAAACGCTGCAGGTTCGCCATGTTCCGAAGAATCTTCGGAGACTTCAGCGTGTTCTTCGGTCCTTTCACGACGATAAACATGCGGTCGGAACCGCGATAGGTCGTATTGATGACCTCTGCATCGACGTTGTAGTCCGAATCGTGCCAAAGGATCGGCGAACCCGGGTTCGCATCCCCAACCGTCAGGTTAAAGGAAATACCCCCCGCCACGACAAAGACCACCAAGGTTCCGACCAAGAGCCATTTCCGCGATTTTTCGGCGGTGGTCGTCTTGACGGCCAAATCCAAGAACTTGTGGATGGCTGGCTGCAAGTCAATCGGGTGCAACATGGCCTTTGGTTTCTGCACGTAGCTCAACAAGAGCGGCGTCAGGAAATAGGCACTGACGATAATCGTGAGCACCCAGATCGTCCCGGTGATCGCCACTTTCTCAAGCAATGGGATAGGCGTCAGCGCAACAACCGCCATGGCGCCGGCATCCGCGACAATCCCCAGCATCAACGGCCGGGTCAGCATCGACATCGCCTGCAAAGCGGCTTTTTTCATATCCGTATAGCCGGCGTTGACGTTGTCGTCGAAACGAACCGTCAACTGCACGGAATGCGAAATGGCCAATGCCGTCAGCAAAAACGCCACAACGATGACAAGCGGATCAAAGTTGAAGCCCATCAAGGCAACAAATCCCAACGCCCAGGTGCCGGCCACAAGACCGGACAGCAAGGGCAGGAAGGTGCCCCGCCACGTCCGCATGACGATAAACAGGAAGGCCATCAGGGCCGCCCAGGTAAGCATGAAGATCGTCATCGTCTCCGGGAAGTAGTAGTTGACCCAGCCATACAGCATGGGCTCGCCCACCACCCGGATGCGAACCGTGTCGTCCCGCTCTTTATCCAGCACTTCGTTAATCGTGTTGAAGGCAGGCGTGTATTCCAGCAGGCGATCAATGAAGTCGACCGTAACCAGCGCCGAACGAAGGTCCCGCGAGACGTAAGTCCCATAGACCGTGTTCGAGGTCAGCACCGCATCGCGGATCTGATCGAGTTCCTTCTGATTCTGCGGAACGCCCTCGCCTGCCCGATAGACTTCCTTGTCCATGAACGGCCTGGTTTCGACACCCGCCGTTGAGGCTTTCACCGTCTTCAGCTTTCGCCCGGCAATCGAGATAACCTGGAATTGGTTGACGCCTGGAACAATGCGCAGATTGAACTGCAGATTTTTGATTTTCTGCAGGAACGGCGTCGTAAAGATGTCGCCTTCTTTGGCCTCCACCATGATGGTGATCATGTTCGAGCCGCCAAAGGTCTCTTTATATTGCTCGTTAATTTTAACGTAGGCATGGTCCTGGGGCAGAAGATCGGGGAAATAACTTTCGATCTTGGTCTGCACCGCCACCATGACGCCCAGGAAGACAGTC
>JAJFGH010000023.1 GCA_021776275.1 Alphaproteobacteria bacterium
AAAGCGAACCCGGCACCTGCAAAGACCGCGACATCATGCGGAACGATCCGCAAAAGCTGTTGGAGGGTTGCCTGATCGCCGGTTTCGCGATGGCGGCGCATCGTTGCTACATCTACATCCGAGGCGAGTTTTTCCGCGAGGCGGAACGCCTGCAGGCGGCGATCGACGAGGCTTACGAAGCCGGCCTGATCGGCAAGGACGCCTGCAAATCCGGTTGGGATTTCGATGTCGTGCTGCACCGTGGCGCCGGCGCCTACATCTGCGGCGAAGAAACCGGCCTGCTGGAAAGCCTTGAAGGGCGGAAGGGGCAGCCGCGCCTGAAGCCGCCTTTCCCTGCGAATGCGGGCCTTTATGGTTGCCCGACGACGGTCAACAACGTCGAAACGATTGCCGTGGTGCCGGAAATTCTGCGCCGCGGGCCGGAATGGTTTGCTGGCATTGGCCGCCCGAACAATGTGGGTACGAAGCTTTACTGCATTTCCGGCCATGTGAACGAGCCCTGCCTCGTCGAAGAGGAGATGGGCATTCCCCTGCGGGAATTGATTGAAAAACATGCCGGCGGCGTACAGGGCGGCTGGGACAATTTGCTCGCGATCATTCCGGGCGGGTCGTCCGTGCCGTTGTTGCCGAAATCCATTTGCGACACCGTGCTGATGGATTTTGACAGCCTCAAAGAAGTAAAATCGGGCCTGGGCACGGCCGCCATCATCGTCATGGACAAATCGACGGACATCGTGAAGGCCATCGCCAGGCTTTCCCAATTCTACAAACATGAAAGCTGCGGCCAGTGCACGCCGTGCCGCGAGGGCACCGGCTGGATGTGGCGCGTCATGGAACGCTTGGTGACGGGCGAGGCCCATGTGGACGAAATCAGCCTGTTGGAAGAAGTGACCTACGAGGTCGAGGGACACACGATCTGCGCCCTTGGCGATGCGGCCGCATGGCCCATCCAGGGCCTGATCCGCCATTTCCGTCCGGAACTGGAGCGCCGCATTCTTGATCGCCAGGTCGGTGGCGACACGGAGGCTGCGTAACCAACGATGCCAAAGCTGACAATCAACGGCCAGGAAATCGAGGTCGAAGCGGGCTTGACCCTGCTTCAGGCGTGCGAGCAGGCAGGCGTCGAAATTCCGCGCTTCTGCTACCACGAACGCCTTTCGATTGCCGGCAATTGCCGCATGTGCCTGGTTGAGGTCGAGCGCGCGCCGAAACCGGTCGCCTCCTGTGCCATGCCGATTGCCGATGGCATGGTGGTTCGCACCAACACGCCCATGGTCGAAAAGGCGCGAAAAGGCGTGATGGAATTTCTTCTCATCAACCATCCGTTGGACTGCCCGATCTGCGATCAGGGCGGCGAATGCGATTTGCAGGACCAGGCGATGGCCTATGGGTTCGACCGCAGCCGCTTTCAGGAAAACAAGCGGGCCGTCGAGGACAAGGAATTCGGCCCCCTCATCAAGACGGTGATGACGCGCTGCATCCATTGCACGCGCTGCATCCGCTTTGCCGAGGAAGTTGCCGGGGTGCCCGTGCTGGGCGCCACTGGCCGCGGCGAAAATATGGAAGTCGGCACCTATGTCAAACAGACGGTAAATACGGAAATGTCCGGCAACCTTGTCGACCTTTGCCCCGTTGGCGCGCTGACCTCAAAACCTTATGCCTTTACGGCGCGCTCTTGGGAGTTGGACAAGACCGAATCGATCGACGTGCTGGATGCGGTAGGCAGCGCGATCCGCATCGATAGCCGCGGCGGAGAAGTGATGCGCATTCTGCCCAGGCTGAACGAAGACGTGAACGAAGAATGGATCAACGACAAAACGCGCCATGCCTGCGACGGGCTAAGGCGCCAGCGCCTGGACCAGCCTTATGTGCGAAAAGACGGCAAGCTTCGCGCCGCCACATGGGACGAGGCCTTTGGCGCGATCGCGGCAAAGCTGAGCGGCCTATCGCCAAAGGCGGTGGCGGCCATTGCCGGCGATTTGGCCGATTGCGAATCGATGCTGGCCTTGAAGGATTTGATGGCGGCCATTGGCTCGCCCCATCTCGATTGCCGCCAAAACGGCGCCGCGGTCGCGCCGGGGGCGCCGGCAAGCTATCGCTTCAACACGACGATTGCCGGGATTGAAGACGCCGACGCCTGTCTCCTGATTGGCACGGACCCGCGTTGGGAGGCGGCGCTGGTCAATGCCCGGCTTCGCAAGCGCCATCTCATGGGCGGCTTCGCGGTTGCGGCGATCGGCCCGGCCCGCGACCTTACGTTCCCGGTCGAGGCATTGGGGGACGGCCCGGAAGTCTTGCAGGCAATTGCCTCTGGCCAGCATGCTTTTGCAAAAACCCTTTCGACGGCGGAACGCCCGATGCTGATTGTGGGCGAGGGCGCGCTGACCCGTGCCGACGGCGCAGCCATTTTAGCGGCGGCGCACCAGATTGCCGAGACGACCGGCATGCAGCGCGAGGGATGGAACGGGTTTAACCTGTTGTCGCTGGCGGCTTCGCGGGTCGGTGGCCTCGATCTCGGCTTCGTTCCGGGCGAGGGAGGGTTGGACGTGGCCGGCATTTGCGAAAGCGCGGCCAAGGGCGATATTCAGGCGCTATACCTCCTTGGGGCCGATGAGATCGACATGGGCCGCCTTGGCAATGCCTTCGTTGTCTATCAAGGCCACCATGGGGATGCCGGCGCGCATCGGGCCGATGTCGTGCTTCCGGGGGCCGCCTATACGGAAAAAGATGCGACTTATGTCAATCTGGAAGGGCGTGTGCAACGGACGCGCCGCGCCGTTTTCCCGCCGGGCGATGCGCGCGAGGATTGGACAATCCTGCGGGCCCTTTCCGCGGTGCTCGGCAAAACGCTTCCCTATGACAACCTTGCCCAGATTCGCGAAAGCCTGACCAAGGCCAATGCCGTCTTTGCCACCCAAGGCGTTGTCGAAAGCGCGCCCTGGGGAAAATTCGGGACCGCCGGCAAACTTTCCGACGCGCCCTTCGTTTATCCAATCGTCAATTTTTACATGACGGACCCCATCAGCCGCGTTTCGCCGACCATGGCCGCCTGTACGGAAGCGTTCGTTTCTCCTGCGACAGGGAAGACCGGCACCGATGGCTGAGCTTTGGAACGATTATCTTTGGCCAGGGGCGATCATCGTCACACAAATCATTGCGATCGTCGTGCCGTTGCTTGTGGCGGTTGCCTATCTCACCTATGCCGAGCGCAAGGTGATCGCCGCGATGCAGCTGCGCAAGGGGCCGAACGTGGTTGGGCCGTTTGGGCTTTTGCAGCCATTGGCGGACGGGGTAAAACTGCTTTTCAAGGAAACGATCCTGCCGACGCGGGCAAACAAGGTCGTCTTTCTGCTGGCGCCGATGCTGACCTTTCT
Organism: Alphaproteobacteria bacterium; assembly: GCA_021776275.1. Classification (GTDB taxonomy): domain Bacteria; phylum Pseudomonadota; class Alphaproteobacteria. The sequence goes on from JAJFGH010000023.1 coordinate 3,375, forward strand.
CTTAAGTCTCGTCGCCTGGGCCGTGATTCCTTTTGGCGAAGGGATTGTTCTTTCCAATATCAATGTCGGCATCCTTTATCTCTTCGCGATTTCTTCCCTTGGCGTTTACGGCATCATCATGGCCGGCTGGGCCAGCAATTCGAAATACGCTTTTTTGGGCGCGCTGCGCTCGGCTGCGCAAATGGTCTCCTACGAAGTCTCCATCGGCTTCGTGCTGATCACGGTGCTGCTTTGCGTCGGCTCGTTGAACCTTTCGGATATTGTGCTCGCCCAAAAGACCGTTTGGTTTGCGGTGCCGCTGTTGCCGATGTTCGTCATCTTTTTTATCTCGGCCCTGGCCGAGACGAACCGGGCACCCTTCGATTTACCGGAAGCCGAATCCGAATTGGTTTCGGGCTACAACGTCGAATATTCATCGATGCCGTTCGCGCTCTTCTTCCTTGGCGAATATGCCAACATGATTTTGATGAGCGCGATGACGGCGGTGCTGTTCTTGGGCGGCTGGCTGCCGCCGGTCGACATGGCGCCCTTCAACTGGGTGCCGGGGCCGATCTGGTTCGCGCTCAAAATTTCGTTCGTTCTTTTCTGCTTCCTTTGGGTGCGGGCAACCTTCCCGCGCTACCGCTACGATCAATTGATGCGGCTTGGCTGGAAAGTGTTCCTGCCGTTTTCGCTTCTTTGGGTCGTTTTGACGGCGGGCGTGTTGCAGGCATTCGGCCTCGTGCCGAATTGAGTGGGGTGTAGGGGTCATGACCATGCTTGATAGGGCGGCACGGGGGCTTTTTCTAAGCGAGCTTATCGCTGGGCTCAGCCTGACGCTTCGCTACATGTTCCGGCGGAAGGTAACGATCAATTACCCATACGAAAAAGGCCCGCTTTCGCCGCGCTTTCGGGGCGAACACGCCCTCCGCCGATACCCGAACGGGGAAGAGCGCTGCATTGCCTGCAAGCTTTGCGAAGCCATTTGCCCCGCCCAGGCCATCAGCATCGAAGCGGAGCCCCGTGAAGATGGAAGCCGGCGGACGACCCGCTACGACATCGATATGACGAAGTGCATCTATTGCGGCTTCTGCGAGGAGGCTTGCCCGGTGGACGCGATCGTCGAGGGGCCGAATTATGAATTTGCGACGGAAACCCATGCCGAGCTGCTTTACGACAAGGCCAAGCTGCTGGCGAACGGGGACCGCTGGGAAGACGAACTTGCCGAACGCCTGACGGCGGACGCACCTTACCGCTAGGAACGGAAAGAAGAAGCCATGCTTTTGCAAGCGCTCGCCTTTTACGCCTTTGCTGCCATCGCGGTTGCCGCCGGTGTCATGGTGATTTCCGCCCGCAATCCGGTGCATTCCGTGCTGTTTTTGATTCTGGCATTCTTCAACGCGGCTGGGCTGTTCGTGCTTCTTGGCGCCGAATTTCTGGCGATGATCCTGGTCGTCGTCTATGTCGGCGCGATTGCGGTCCTGTTTCTGTTCGTCGTCATGATGCTCGACATCAATTTCGTCGAACTTCGCCAGGGCTTTCTCCAATATTTGCCGATCGGCGCCTTGATCGGCCTCATGCTGCTGGCGGAGCTGATTCTGGTCGGTGGGACGTGGGCGTTCAGCCCGGAAATGAGCGGCGCCATGCCGGTCCCGGATCTTGCCGGTCGCACGAATACGGAAGCCATCGGCGACATTCTTTACACCCACTACATCTATCTCTTTCAAACGGCGGGTCTTGTTTTGCTGGTGGCGATGATTGGGGCCATCGTGCTGACACTGCGTGTGCGCCCGGGCGTTCGCAAGCAACGGCCCAGCGACCAGGTCGCGCGCACGCGGGAAGAGGCCGTCGCCATTCGCAAGGTTTCCCCAGGGGGTGGCGTCTGATGCTGACAATCGGTCTCGGCCATTATCTGACGGTTGCCGCAATCCTGTTTACGCTTGGGATTTTCGGCATCTTCCTGAATCGCAAGAACGTCATCGTGATCTTGATGTCGATCGAATTGATGCTGCTGGCGGTCAACATCAACCTGGTTGCGTTTTCGATGCATCTGCAGGACATGGTGGGCCAGATTTTCACCATGTTCGTGTTGACGGTGGCGGCGGCAGAGGCCGCGGTGGGGTTGGCCATTATCGTCGTTTATGTCCGCAACCGCGGTTCGATCGCGGTTGAAGACGTTAATTTGATGAAGGGCTAACGCACGCATGTATACGGCTGCCATTTTTCTTCCGCTTCTAAGCGCCATCCTCGTCGGCTTTTTTGGCCGCTGGCTGGGCGATCGCGGCAGCCAACTCGTGGCCTGCGGCCTGATGTTCGTGGCGGCGGTGCTTGCGGTTCCAATCCTGAACGACGTTGCCCTTGAAGGGCATGGCCAAGTCATCCGAATTTTCTCCTGGATCGAATCCGGGGCGCTGGATATTGCCTGGTCCTTAAAGTTCGACACCCTGACGGCTGTCATGGTCCTGGTTGTGAACGTCGTTTCGCTGGTCGTGCACGTCTATTCCGTGGGCTACATGCATGGAGATCCGTCCGTGCCGCGCTTCATGGCGTATTTGAGCCTGTTCACCTTTTTCATGCTGATGCTGGTTTCGGCGAACGACCTTGTGCAGCTTTATTTCGGCTGGGAGGGGGTTGGGCTCGCGTCTTACCTTTTGATCGGGTTCTGGTATGACAAGCCATCGGCGAACGCAGCGGCAATCAAGGCTTTTCTCGTAAACCGGGTCGGCGACTTCGGTTTCGGGCTGGGCATTTTCGGGATCTTTTTCCTGTTCGATTCGGTGTTGCTGGATGCCATTTTCGCCAGCGCGCCGGACAAGGCCGGCACGACGCTGCATTTTCTGGGCCTCGATCTTGACGCGCTGACCGTGCTTTGCCTGCTGCTCTTCGTCGGCGCCATGGGGAAATCCGCGCAATTGGGCTTGCACACCTGGCTGCCCGACGCGATGGAGGGCCCGACGCCGGTCTCGGCGCTTATTCACGCGGCAACCATGGTGACCGCCGGCGTCTTTATGGTGGCCAGGCTTTCGCCGGTCTTTGAATACGCGCCGATTGCCCTCAATGTCGTCGCCATCGTCGGCGCAACGACGGCATTTTTTGCGGCGACCGTCGGCCTTGTGCAAAACGACATCAAACGCGTCATTGCCTATTCGACCTGCAGCCAGCTCGGCTATATGTTCTTTGCCGCCGGGGTTTCGGCTTACGCGGCCTCGATCTTCCATCTGATGACCCACGCCTTTTTCAAGGCGCTACTGTTCCTTGCTGCCGGTTCCGTCATTCACGCGTTCTCCGGCGAACAGGACATGCGCAAAATGGGCGGCGTCTGGAAGAAGGTGCCCTTAACCTACACATTGATGTGGATCGGAAGCCTTGCCCTTGCCGGCGTTCCTTTCTTCGCCGGCTATTATTCGAAGGACATGATCCTCGAATCCGCCTATGCGGCACATACGCTGCCTGGCCAATATGCCTTTTGGCTGGGAATTGGGGCCGCTGCGCTTACCGCGTTCTATTCCTGGCGGCTGATCTTGATGACTTTCCATGGCAAGCCGCGCGCGGACGCCGACGTGATGGCCCATGTGCATGAATCGCCCAAAATCATGACCTTGCCGCTAATCGTGCTGGCGCTTGGCGCCATCTTTGCCGGTTATATCGGGTACGAATTTTTCGTCGGCCATGGCATGGAGGCCTTCTGGCGGGATGCCATTCTCGTGCTGCCATCCCACAGCGCCATTCAAGATGCCCATCATGTGCCGGCCTGGGTGAAGCAATTGCCGATCGCCATGGGGGTGATTGGCATTGCGCTCGCTTATCTCTTCTATCTCTTTGCCCCGAAACTGCCGGGCCTTCTGGCCGGGCGGGTCGATGGGCTTTACCGCTTCTTGCTGAACAAATGGTATTTCGACGAGCTTTACGACCGATTGTTCGTGAACCCGGCAAAATGGCTCGCTCATGGCCTTTGGAAACAGGGCGACGGTGCGCTCATCGATGGCGTCGGTCCGGACGGGGTGGCGGCCGCCACGCGCGATCTGGCGCGCCGCGCCAGCCGGCTGCAGAGCGGCTATGTCTACCATTACGCCTTTGCCATGCTGATCGGCGTGGCCGGGTTGATTACGTGGTTCTTTATCGGGGAAATGGGCTAAACGCATGCACGATTGGCCGCTTCTCAGTCTAATCATCTTCCTGCCGCTTGTCGGCGTGGGCTTTATTCTTCTGATTCGCGGGGAAGGCGAGACGCAAAACCGCAACATCCGCAACGTTGCGCTGTGGACGTCGCTGGCGACGTTTGTGCTTTCGACACTGCTGTGGACAAATTTTGATTCCAGCACGGCGGCCTTTCAGTTTGAAGAGAAGCTGCCCTGGATCTCGGCTTTTGACATTTATTACCATCTGGGCGTGGATGGCATTTCCGTCTTCTTCGTGCTGCTTTCCACGCTTTTGACGCCGATTTGCGTGCTTGCCAGTTGGGAGGCGATCCAAAAGCACGTTCGGGAATACATGATCGCCTTTCTCGTGCTTGAGACCTTCATGGTCGGCATGTTCTGCGCCCTCGATTTCATCCTTTTCTATGTTTTCTTCGAAGGTGTGCTGATTCCGATGTTCCTCATCATCGGCATCTGGGGCGGGCCAAGACGGATCTATGCAGCGTTTAAGTTCTTCCTCTATACGCTTGCCGGTTCGGTCTTGATGCTGTTGGCGATTCTTACGATCTTCTTTTACGCCGACACCTTCGACATCCCGACCCTGATGACCACCCGCCTGCCGCTCGAGATGCAATATTGGCTTTGGCTCGCCTTTATGGCGTCCTTTGCCGTCAAGGTGCCAATGTGGCCGGTCCACACATGGCTTCCGGATGCCCATGTCGAGGCGCCGACAGCCGGTTCCGTCATTCTTGCCGGCGTGCTTTTGAAGATGGGTGCCTATGGCTTCTTGCGGTTCTCGATCCCGCTGCTGCCGGAGGCGTCGGTCTATTTTACGCCGCTGATTTATTCGCTCAGCATCATCGCGATCATCTACACCTCGCTGGTTGCGCTCGCCCAAACGGACATGAAAAAGCTGATTGCCTATTCCTCGGTAGCGCATATGGGCTTTGTGACGATCGGCATTTTCGCGGGCAACACGCAAAGCGTCGAAGGCGCGATCGTCGTCATGCTGAGCCATGGCTTTGTTTCCGCCGCCCTTTTCCTTTGCGTCGGCGTTGTCTATGACCGGATCCATAGCCGCGAGATTTCGGATTATGGCGGGCTGGTTCACCGCATGCCGCTATATGCCTTCGTCTTCATGGTGTTCATGATGGCCTCCGTCGGCCTGCCGGGAACCAGCGGCTTCGTAGGCGAATTTCTTGTGCTGCTTGGCGTTTTCCAGGCAAACACCTGGGTGGCCTTTCTGGCGGCAACGGGAATTATTCTGGGGGCGGCCTATATGCTTTGGATGTACCGACGGGTCATTTTCGGCGAGCTCACGAAAGACACGCTGAAGCGAATTCTGGATCTAAGCCCGCGTGAAATTCTGGTGTTTGCGCCCCTGATCCTGCTGGTCTTCTGGATGGGCATTTATCCGGAGCCATTCCTGGACGTGCTGCATGAATCGGTTGGCCAATTGGTCGAACGGTACGAATTGGCGCGCATCGCGTCGGAAAACCTGGCCCTGGCCGGCCATTGAGCGGGAGAGCGAAACGCTAATGCTTGCCAATCTCCATCCGGACCTTTTTCTGGCGCTGCCAGAGATTTTTCTCGCCTTGGCGGCCATGGCGTTGCTGATGGTCGGCGTCTATCAGAAAGAAGAGGCGAGGGGCGGCATTCTACTTGCAGCCGTCTTGGCGATTGTGGTGACGCTTCTGCTGGTGCCCTACCGGATGGGCGATGGGGCTACGGCCTTCGGTGGCCTTTATATTTCGGACGGTTTTTCCGCCTTCCTGAAAATTCTCGTGTTGCTTGGTACGGCGCTGACCCTTGTCATGGCACACGCCTACAACGAGAGGGAAGGCTTTGCCCGTTTTGAATATCCGATCCTGATTCTCTTCGCGGCCGTCGGTATGTTGATGATGCTGTCGGCGAACGATTTGCTCTCCCTATACATGGGGCTCGAGCTGCAAAGCCTTTCCCTCTATGTCGTCGCATCTATTCGCCGCGATTCGCTGCGTGCGACCGAAGCGGGGCTCAAATATTTTGTCCTCGGTGCGCTCGCTTCCGGCATGCTGCTTTACGGCGCCTCCATGATCTATGGCTTCACGGGCACGACGAATTTCGATTCCTTGGCCGCGCAGCTCATCGATATGAACGGCTCGCCCCCCCCGATCGGCATCGTTGTCGGCATCGTTTTTCTGCTTGCAGGCCTGGCGTTCAAGGTTTCCGCCGTGCCGTTCCATATGTGGACGCCCGACGTGTATGAGGGCGCGCCGACGCCGGTAACGGCCTTTTTGTCGGTGGCGCCGAAGATCGCCGCCATTGGCCTGCTGCTGCGCGTGCTGATGGGCCCCTTCGAAGCGCTCATTGTGCAATGGCAGCAAATCATTATCGTCGTTTCCATCGCTTCGATGGTGTTGGGCGCCTTGGCGGCGATCAACCAGACGAACATCAAACGCCTGATGGCCTATAGCGCCATCGGCCATATCGGCTATGCGTTCGTTGGCCTTGCCGCCGGGTCGGAAGCCGGCATTCGCGGCGTTCTGGTCTACATGGCGATCTACCTGTTCATGAATGTCGGCACGTTTTGCTGCATTCTCTGCATGCGCCGGAAAGGTCGCATGACGGAAGAGATCGCCGATTTGGCCGGTATTGGAAAAACCAATCCGGTCATCGCCCTGGCCATGGCTATCTTTATGTTTTCGATGGCGGGGATCCCGCCGCTCGCGGGCTTCTTCGGCAAGCTTTACGTCTTTCTCGCCGCGATCGATGCGGAATTGTATGCCCTTGCCATTATCGGCGTGCTTACCAGCGTCGTTGGCGCCTATTACTATTTGCGGATCGTGCGCGTGATGTATTTCGAGGAGGCTGAGGACGGTCTGGATCGTGCCGTCGGACGCGAGGTGCTATTTATTCTTGGTAGCACGGCGGCGGTCACGCTGCTTTTCTTTGCATATCCGGGCCCGCTTCTTGACGTTGCCGCCGTGGCGGCGTCTGCGCTCTTCGCTGGATGACCCAGGCGCCATCGAACTCCGAAGCCTTCTCCCTAATCGCACTTGGCCGCACGGATAGTACGAATGCCGAAGCCCGCCGCCGTGCGGAAACGGGGGCAGTGCACGGCACGCTGCTTTGGGCAACGGAACAGACGGCCGGTCGCGGGCGGCGTGGAAGGGAATGGGTTTCAAAGCCGGGAAATTTCTATGCTTCGCTTATTCTTCGGCCCGCTTGCGAGGCAAGGCAGGCGACCCAGCTTGCCTTTGTAACGGCCCTTGCGGTCGGTGCCTTGCTTGAGGCCCGTTTCGGGGCGGACCCCCGGTACAAATGGCCGAACGACGTGCTGGTGGATGGCCGCAAAATCGCCGGCATTCTCGCCGAATCGATGATGGGCAAGGGCCAGGGCGTCGAATGGATAGTCCTGGGCGTTGGAATTAACGTTGCGTCTCACCCGGAAGACGTCGAATATCCGGCAACTTCGTTGCATGGTCTTGGCAGCAAGCCGGTGGAAATTGCCGAATTGGCCCAGGCGTTCGGCGAGGCCTTCTTTCGTTGTTACGATTCATGGGAAAAAGAAGGCTTTGCCCATGTGCGCGAGGCGTGGCTTTGCCGCGCAGCAGGCATTGGCAAGCCGGTCCGGGTACGTTTGGAGCAGGAAACCATCGAAGGAAAATTTGAAGGCCTGGATGCGGAAGGCGCGCTTCTTCTTTTGAAAGAAGGCGGCGCGGACCCCGTTCGGATAACGACGGGGGATGTGTTTCCGATGTCGGTTATAGGGGATTCCTAAATGCTGCTGGCGATCGATTCCGGCAATACGAACATCGTTTTTGCGATCCTCGATGGTGAGAAAATCATCGGCGAGTGGCGCAGTTCGACGAATTCGATGCGAACCTCCGACGAATACGCCGTGTGGTTGACGCAATTGATGAACGCGGCAAAATTGCAGCCTGCCGATGTCGATGCGGCGATTATCGCTTCCGTGGTGCCAGAGGCGCTTTTTAACCTGAAGAAATTGTGCCGGGACTATTTTGACTGTCAGCCGATGGTCGTCGGCGAAGAAGGCGTCGATCCGGGACTTGCCATTCAGATGGATCGGCCGGAGGAAGTCGGGGCGGATCGCCTGGTCAACGCAGTGGCGGCCCATCGGCTCTTTAAAGGCGCCTTGATCGTCATTGATTTTGGCACGGCGACCACCTTCGACATTGTCAATGCCGACGGCGCCTATTGTGGCGGGGCCATCGCGCCAGGGATCAACCTTTCTCTTGAGGCGCTGCATCTAACGGCAGCGAAACTTCCCCGCATTGCCATACGCAATCCGGGTGACGTTATCGGCAAGACCACAGTAAGCGCGATGCAATCCGGCGTCTATTGGGGCTACGTCGCCTTGATCGAAGGCATGATTGCCCGCATGGCAAAAGAATTCGGCAAACCCATGACGGTGGTGGCGACCGGCGGCTTGGCCGAGCTTTTTGCCGGAGCAACGGATCAAATTTCCCATCACGTCCCGGATCTCACCTTGCGTGGGCTTGCGCTGATCAATCAGCAGAACCAAGGCTGATCGGACCCGCTGTGCCTTTCGAGACCTCAAAAACGGACGCGCTTTTCTACCTGCCCTTAGGAGGCGCCGGCGAGATCGGCATGAATTGCTATCTCTATGGCTATGGCGGCAAATGGCTGATGGTCGATCTTGGCGTGATCTTCGGTGAAAGCGGTTCGCCCGGGATCGATGTCGTGATGCCGGATTTGGGCTTCATCGAACCGCACCGGGAAGATTTGGTCGGGTTGGTGTTGACCCATGGCCATGAGGATCATTTGGGCGCCGTCGCCTATCTGTGGCCAAAACTGGGCTGCCCGGTCTATGCGACGCCCTTTACGGCGGCCTTGCTTCGCCGCAAGCTTGCCGAGGTGGGCCTGGAAGGCGAGGTGCCACTCCACGAGATCCCGCTTGAAGGCAACGTGAAATTGGGCCCCTTTGATGTGACCTTCGTGACCCTGACCCATTCGATTCCCGAGCCGAACGCCCTTGCCATCCGCACACCGCTCGGCGTTGTCGTCCATAGCGGCGATTGGAAGTTCGATCCGGACCCCCTGGTTGGGGCGCCGCCGGACGCCGCCACCCTGAAACGCCTGGGCGAAGAGGGCGTCCTTGCCATGACGAACGATTCGACAAACGTCCTTGTCGAAGGCACGTCCGGGTCCGAGGCGGCCCTGAAAGGGCAGCTTACGGAATTGATCGGTCGTTTTTCGGGGCGCGTTGCCGTCGCCTGTTTTGCGACGAACGTGGCGCGTTTAACGTCGATCTGTGCGGCAGCAAAAGCCAACGACCGGGAGGTTGCCCTTGTCGGGCGTTCGCT
>JAJFGH010000024.1 GCA_021776275.1 Alphaproteobacteria bacterium
CCCGCATGGCTAAGCCGGGTTGCGCCGCCCAAGAGAACCATGACGAAGACAAGGCCGGCGCATAGCAAAAGCCAAATCGCAAGTTTCTTTTCGTGGGCCAGATTCCGGATTGGCATTTTCTTTGTCGCTATGGCTTTCAAAATCCAAACGGAGATTTTTTTTAAAAAAATGAGATTGCAACGGGCTCGAATTTTTCTATTTATAGAGAGTTGTTTAATCGCGCTTCCGCAAGGATGCATATTATAGGCCGAAAGTCACTGGCCATAAGGAGTAGCAAGGGGTGGCAGTAAAACGTCTTCTGGTAATGGATGACGAACAAGAAATCTGCGACCTGATTCGCGACGTCGCCAAAGGCGAAGGCTTTGAAGTGCGGGCGACGGTCGATCCGACGGAATTTAAGACCGCGGTTAAGAACTTCAAGCCGACGCTCATTGTCCTCGACCTTGTGATGCCGGAGACGGATGGGATCGAGCTGTTGCGCTTGCTAGCGGAAGATGGCTGTACGATCCCTATCCTGGTGATGAGCGGGTATAGCGGCAAGCTGCTGGAGAGCGCGCGTTCCCTTGGCGATGCGTTCGGCCTTCCTTATGTGCGCAGCCTTGAGAAACCGCTTCGCGTGAAACGCTTGCGCGACGCCCTTGCCGAAGCCTCCCAAAGCTAGCCCTTCATTTTTGCGACGCGATTCGGGCCACTAGGATTTTCCTGTGATTTCCTAGGCTTGGTTATTTTCACATATAAAATAAGTAGTTATAAGAAAAACTACATAAAAATAGATTGCTTTCAGAGTAAATAACCTAACATATATGTATATCTTGGCTATTTAACTTATTTATTTTGTTAAATAGCGGTTCCGGCACAATAGATTAGGATGGCGGCCGCATGACGGCAGGGTCAAAAATCGAAGCGGAGGCAACGGTGCGGGCAGCGGCCCTTGCCAAGGCGTATGGGGCGCTCGACGCGCTCGCGCTGCTTCGCGCCATGATCACGCGCGAATTTCCGGGCAAGCTTGCCCTCACCTCCTCCTTCGGGGCGGAGGCGGCCGTGCTGCTTGATCTGGTCGCAACGGTCGATCCGAAAACGCCGGTTCTTTTCCTGGATACCCAGAAACTTTTTGGCGAAACCTTGCGCTACCGGGACGCTTTGGTCGCGCGGCTTGGCCTGACGAATGTCCAGGTGCTTCGGCCCGACGCGGCCGAGCTTGCCGCCGAAGACCGGGAAGGCACGCTGTGGTCCACCGACTACGATGCGTGTTGCGACCTTCGCAAAGTGCGGCCGCTTGAACGCGCGCTAGCCGGTTTCGATGCATGGGTTACCGGACGCAAGCAGTTTCATGGCGAGACGCGCAGCGCGCTGCCAACGATCGAGGCCGAGGCGGGGAAAATTAAAATCAATCCGCTGGCGGGTTGGACCGAGGCGGACATTGCCGCGGCCTTCAAGGAGCGGGATCTGCCGCCGCATCCCCTGGTCGCGGAGGGGTATCTCTCCATCGGCTGCATGACGTGCACGCGGCGTGTCAATCCGGGCGAGGGCGCGCGCGCCGGCCGTTGGTCGGAAAGCGACAAGACGGAATGCGGTATTCATAAGGCGCGCTGGGCGGGAAACCCATGAACCATCTCGACGCACTGGAAAGCCAAAGCGTTTACATCTTTCGGGAAGCCTTCAACAAGATCGACAAGCTGGCAATGCTTTGGTCGATCGGGAAGGACAGCAACGTGATGCTATGGCTGGCGCGCAAGGCGTTTTTCGGCCATGTGCCCTTTCCGGCGGTTCACATCGATACCTCTTATAAAATTCCGGAGATGATCGAATTCCGCGACCGCATGGCGAAGGAATGGGGGCTGCAAATGATCGTCGGCCAGAACAAGGCCGCGCTGGATGCGGGCATGGGCCCGGAGAAGGGCCGCGTCGTGTGCTGCACTGCCTTGAAAACGGAGGGGCTGAAGGCGACGATTGGGGCCCATGGCTTTACCGGCGTCATCGCCGGCATTCGCCGCGACGAAGAGGGAACGCGCGCAAAGGAGCGTGTTTTCAGCCCGCGCGGCAAGCACGCCGAATGGGATTTCCGCGATCAGCCGCCGGAATTTTGGGATCAATTCAAGACGGATTTTGCGCCGGGCACGCATCTTCGCATTCACCCGCTGCTCCATTGGACGGAACTGGACGTATGGCGCTATATCCAGCGCGAAAAAATTCCGGTGGTCGATCTTTATTTTGCGAAGGATGGGCGTAGGTACCGCTCGTTGGGATGTGCGCCTTGCACGGGCACCATCGCGTCGACGGCAACGACGGTCGCCGAAATCATCGAAGAGCTTGAGACGACGAACGTTTCAGAACGTTCTGGCCGCGCCCAGGACAAGGAATCGGAAGACGCGTTCGAGCGGCTGCGGGTCGAAGGATATATGTAATGGCCGATCCGCTATCCAAACGCTCCTCGGAAGGGGAACCGCTTCGCGTCGTCATCGTCGGCCATGTCGATCATGGCAAGTCGACCCTGGTCGGGCGCCTTTTCCACGATACCGGCTCGCTTCCGGAAGGGAAGATGGAGGCGATCCAGGCCATGTGCGAACGCCGTGGCATGCCTTTCGAATGGGCGTTTTTGATGGACGCCCTGCAGGCCGAACGCAACCAGGGCATTACAATCGATAGTTCCCAGATCTGGTTCAAGACGACAAAGCGCGACTACGTCATCATCGACGCCCCCGGCCATAAGGAATTTCTGAAAAACATGGTCAGCGGCGCTGCCAGCGCCGACGCGGCCCTGCTGGTGATCGATGCCCATGAAGGCGTGCAGGAGCAATCTCGCCGCCATGGCTACCTTCTGCATCTTCTCGGCGTGCGCCAGGTCGTCGTTGCGATCAACAAGATGGACCTCGTCGATTATTCCCGCGCGCGTTTTGTGGAGGTCGAGGAGGAATACCGAAACTACCTCGCCGAGATTGGCGTCGAGGCCCAGCACATCGTTCCCGTTTCCTCGCGGGAAGGCGATGGCATCGTTACGCGTTCCGAAAACATGGATTGGTACGAGGGGCCGA
>JAJFGH010000025.1 GCA_021776275.1 Alphaproteobacteria bacterium
GCCAATGCCATCGGCGTTGAACCTATTTCCGTCTGGCACCGGGAAAACGAATTTCCCGACGTCGATCTCATCGTGCTGCCCGGCGGTTTTTCCTACGGCGATTACCTGCGTTCCGGGGCAATGGCCGCCAATTCTCCCGTCATGGACGCCGTTCGGCGGCGCGCCGAAAAAGGCGTGGCGGTGCTGGGCATCTGCAACGGCTTTCAAATTTTAACGGAAGCGGGCCTTCTTCCAGGCGCGCTTCTCCGTAACGCCGGCATCAAATTTCTCTGCCAGGACGTCCGCCTTCGGGTGGAGACGTCCGACAGCCCTTTCACGGGCGCCTATCGTCCGGGCGAAATCCTCCGCATCCCGATCGCCCACCACGAAGGCAATTATTTCGCCGCACCCGAAACCCTCGACGCCCTGGAGGACAATGGTCAGATCGCCTTTCGCTATTGCGATGCCGAGGGCCATGCCAGCGAAGCCTCCAATCCAAACGGATCGGCCCGCAACATCGCAGGCATCTTCGATAAAAAACGGCGCATTCTGGGAATGATGCCCCATCCCGAACGCTTGGCCGAGGCAATGCTTGGCGGCGAGGATGGGAAACGCCTGTTCGATGGCCTGATGGGCGCTTGCGCATGACCGACGTCAATCCCGAGATCGCCGCCCAGCACGGCCTTTCCGCCGAAGAATATGCGAAGGTCCTCGAAATTCTGGGCCGCGTGCCGAATTTGACGGAGCTTGGCATCTTTTCTGTCATGTGGAGCGAGCATTGTTCCTACAAATCCTCGCGACGCTGGCTAAAGACCCTGCCAACGGAAGCGCCATGGGTGATTTGCGGCCCCGGCGAAAATGCCGGTGTCATCGACATCGGCGACGGCCAGGCCGTCATTTTCAAGATGGAAAGCCACAACCATCCCTCGTTTATCGAGCCCTATCAGGGCGCGGCGACGGGCGTCGGCGGCATCCTGCGAGACGTCTTCACCATGGGCGCCCGCCCCATCGCCAATCTCGATTCGCTTCGTTTCGGCAGCCCCGAGCACCCGAAAAGCCGCCACCTGGTGGCCGGCGTCGTTGCCGGCATCGGCGATTACGGGAACTGCATGGGCGTACCCACGGTCGGCGGCGAATGCAATTTTCACCCCTCCTACAATGGCAACATTCTCGTCAACGCGATGACGGTGGGACTGGCGAAAACGGATCGCATCTTTTACTCGGCGGCGGCGGGGCCTGGAAATTTGCTGATTTATGTCGGGTCGAAAACCGGCCGCGACGGCATTCATGGCGCAACCATGGCCTCGGCGGAATTCGATGAGGATTCGGACGCAAAGCGGCCGACCGTGCAGGTCGGCGACCCCTTCACGGAAAAGCTGTTGCTGGAGGCGTGCCTTGAATTGATGGCCACGGATGCCATCGTCGCCATTCAGGACATGGGTGCCGCGGGGCTTACCTCGTCCTCCTTTGAGATGGCCTCAAAGGGCGGCACCGGCATCGAAATGAATCTCGACCGGATCCCGATCCGCGAGGCCGGCATGAGCCCTTATGAAATCATGCTGTCGGAAAGCCAAGAGCGCATGCTGATCGTCCTCAAGCCCGACCGGACGACGGAGGCCCAGGCAATTTTCGAAAAATGGGAACTGGACTTTGCCGTCATCGGCAAGGTGACGGACAGCGGCCATATGGTGTTGACGTCCGGCGGGCAAACCGTCGCCGACCTTCCCATCGCCCCCCTGGCAAGCGCCGCGCCCAGTTACGACCGGCCCTGGACCCCCACGGAAGCCCTGCCCCCGCTTGCTCCAAACCCGGATCCGCCAAAGATGGAGGCCGACGCCGCCCTGGTGGCGCTAATCGGTTGCCCGGACCTGGCGAGCCGCCGTTGGATCTGGGAGCAATACGACCACATGGTGATGGCGGACACCGTCGAACGGCCCGGCGGCGACGCGGCCGTCCTGCGCGTCCACGGAACGAACAAAGGCCTCGCCGTCACGGCCGATTGCACGCCGCGCTATTGCGTGGCGGACCCCAAGACCGGCGGCGCCCAAGCCGTCGCCGAGGCGTGGCGAAACCTGACCGCCGTTGGCGCCAAACCTCTCGCCATCACGGACAATCTCAATTTTGGAAATCCGGAACGTCCGGAAATCATGGGCCAATTCGTAGCCGCCATCGAAGGCATTCGTGAGGCCTGCCTCGCCCTCGACTTTCCCGTCGTTTCCGGCAACGTCTCCTTCTACAACGAGACGAACGGCGAGGCGATCCTGCCGACGCCCACGATCGGCGCCGTCGGCCTGCTGAAGGATTTAAGCCGACGGGCAACGCCCGGCTTCAAGGAAGCGAAGGAAGCCATTTTGCTGATCGGCGCGACCCAAGGTGCGCTGGGGGCTTCGATTTACCTGCGCGAGATTTTGGGGAAAGAAGAAGGCCCGCCGCCCGCCGTCGATCTTGGGGTCGAGCGGCAAAACGGCGATTTCGTGCGCGGCCTCATCGAGAGCGGAAAGCTGACTGCCTGCCACGACATCAGCGATGGCGGCCTCGCCGTCGCCCTGGCGGAAATGGCCCTTGCCGGAAACCTTGGCGCCGAGATCACCGCCGAGGCCGATGGGATGGCCCAGGAGGCCTGGCTCTTTGGCGAGGATCAAGGCCGCTATCTGGCGACCAGCCCGGCGCCGGAAGGGGTGCTGGCCGCGGCCGAGAAGGCCGGCGTGCCGGTCTCTGTCGTTGGGTATACCGGCGGAGACGCATTGAAAATCCCACGCCTCCGGCCTATATCCTTGGGAAGGTTGCGAGAAGCCCATGAGGGCTGGTTTCCGGCCTATATGGCCAGCCCCTAAAGGGCAATGGCAGGCACGAGGCGTAGCAAATGGCGATGGATGCCGAAGAGATCAAACGGCTGATTAAGGCGACCCTTCCTGACGCAGACGTAAGCATTACCGACCTTCGTGGCGATGGCGATCATTACGCTGCCAAGGTCGTCTCCCCTGCCTTCAAGGGAAAAACCCGAATCCAGCAGCATCAAATGGTATACAAGGCACTGAAGGGAAACATGGGCGACGCGCTGCATGCACTGGCGCTTCAGACAGGTGTCCCGGACAGCCATTGAATGAAACGAACAAGCGCGAGGACCCGATGAACGATAATCCCGTATTCCATCGTATCCGTGAGGATATTTCCGAGAACGCCGTGGTCCTTTTCATGAAAGGATCGCCCGTCTTTCCGCAATGCGGCTTTTCGGCAACCGTTGTAGAAATTCTCTCACGCGTGGGCGTGAAATTTAAAGGGATCGACGTCCTTTCGGACCCGGACCTGCGCGAAGGCGTCAAGCTTTTCAGCGACTGGCCGACGATCCCGCAGCTTTATATTGGCGGCGAATTCATCGGCGGCTGCGATATCATTCGCGAAATGTATGAGAGCGGAGAGCTTGCCGGCTATCTTCAGGAGAAGGGCATCGAAACGGCGAACTAAAGCGCCCTGTGCCTCAACCGAAAAGGGCCGCCCATTGGGCGGCCCTTTTCGTATCTCCGACGTCTTTTAAGGCGTCAGCGCGAATAGAATTCGACCACCAGGTTCGGCTCCATCTGCACCGGATAGGGCACGTCGCCAAGCGCCGGGATACGTACAAATTTTCCCTGCATCGCCTTGTAGTCAATCTCAAGATAGTCCGGCACATCCCGTTCCACCGATTGCATCGCCTCCAGCACGAAGGCCAGTTCGCGGGATTTTTCTTTCACCTCGATGACGTCGCCTTCCTGTAGCACATAGGATGGAACCGTCACACGCTGGCCGTTAACCCGGACGTGACCGTGATTAACGAACTGCCGCGACGCGAACACCGTCGACACAAATTTCATGCGGTAGACGACAATGTCGAGGCGGCGCTCCAGCAGGCCGATGAGGCGCTCGCCGGTGTCCCCCTTCTGGCGGACCGCTTCTTGATAGATGTTGCGGAACTGCCGCTCGCCGATATTGCCGTAATAGCCTTTCAGCTTCTGCTTTGCCGACAGCTGCGCGCCAAAGTCCGACACCTTCCGGCGGCGCTGATTGGTCGGGCCATGCTGGCCGGGACCGTATTCACGGCGATTTACCGGGCTTTTCGGACGCCCCCATAGGTTGGCGCCGAGACGCCGATTGATTTTGTATTTCGCTTGCAGCCGTTTCGTCATGGAACGCGTTCGAGCCCTATATTTCCCTATTTTCCGGGCGATTTCGCCCAGCGAGAGGCCGTACTATACGCATGCCTTCGTCCCTGTCAAACCGATTTCCCTTGGGATTCAGCCCTGAGGCCCACGCGTGAGGCCGGTGACGATCCCCCGCAGCGTGCTGACCTCGCGATCCGTGAGCCCGGCCCGGGTAAAGATGTTGCGGATATTTCGGACCATGCCGGGCCGTTTCTCGGCAACCCTTAGGAAACCGCACGCGTCCAGCTCGGCCTCGAGATGGGTAAAAAGGTCGAGAAGCGCCTTTTGCGTCGCCGGGGCGGCGTCCCCTTGAGAAGGGGCCGGCGGCGGCCTATCGGCGTCCAGACCGGCCTGGAACCACTCATAGCCGAGGAGAAGCACGGCCTGGGCAAGGTTCAGCGAGGCAAAGGCCGGGTTCAAAGGCACTTCGACAATCGTCTCGGCGAGGGTGACGTCGTCATTCGTCAGGCCGGCCCGCTCCGGCCCGAAGAGGATGCCGACGCGCTCGCCCCGGCTTTCCGCCGCCCGCATGGCTTGGGCGGCGACCCGTGGGGTGACGGCCGGCTTTTCCATGTCCCGAGGGCGCGCCGTTGTCGCGAAGACATGGCGAAGATCGGCCACCGCCTCGGCCGTATTTGGATACACCCGGGCTTTTTCGAGGATGGTGCCGGCGCCCGACGAAGCCGCCACCGTTTTCTCGTTCAACCAACCCGCCCGCGGATGCACCAGGCGAAGCTCCGCAAGGCCGCAATTCCACATGGCACGCACGGCGGTGCCGACATTTTCGCCGAGCTGCGCCCCAACCAACACGACAACGGGGCCGCCGATTGTAGGGATCTGCGTCGAATCGGTACCGGCCATCAGACCTTGGCGCCGTCACGGAACAATTTATAGGTAAGGCTATCGCGAAGGGCGTTGTAGGAAGCGTCAATCACGTTCGTCGAAACGCCGACCGTCGTCCAATGGGTGCCCTTGGCGGCGCTTTCAATCATCACGCGCGTCTGCGCCTCGGTCCCAAAGCTTGAATCCAGGATACGCACCTTGTAATCCACCAATTGAATATCCTGCAATTTCCGGTAAACCGGTGTCAGCGCCTCGCGAAGCGCATTATCCAACGCGTTCACCGGCCCGTTTCCCTCGGCCACGGTGAGGACGTTCTTGCCGCCGACATTTACGTTGATTTTTGCTTCCGAGAGGGTGACCAATTCGCCCCGTGCATTCCAACGGCGTTCGTCGATGACCCGAAAGTTGTTGAGCTTGAAATATTCGGGCACCGTATCGAGGACACGCCGCGCTAGCAATTCGAAGCTGGCGCCCGCGCTGTCATAGGAATACCCCTCGAATTCCCGTGCCTTAATGCTATCCACCAATTGCGGCAGGCGCGGATCGTCCGCCTTCAGCTTGATCCCGATTTCCTCAAGACGCGTGAGGATGTTCGCCTTTCCCGCCTGATCCGAAATCACCACATGCCGATGATTGCCGACGCGCTCCGGGTCCATGTGTTCGTAGCTTTTCGGGTCCTTGGCCACGGCCGAAACGTGCAGGCCCCCCTTATGTGCGAAGGCGGATTCCCCCACATAGGCGGCGTGCCGGTTCGGAATCCGGTTCAACCGGTCGTCGATCAAATGGGAAAGCTGGGTTAGGCGCTTCAACCCCTTGTCGCTAACGCCTGTTTCGTAACCCATTTTCACCATCAGCGATGGCAAAAGCGAAACAAGGTTGGCGTTTCCGCAGCGTTCGCCCAGGCCGTTCATGGTGCCTTGCACCTGCCGCGCACCGGCGCGCACCGCCGCCAAGCTGTTGGCAACCGCGTTTTCCGTGTCGTTGTGGCAATGGATCCCGAGATGGCTGCCGGGAACGATTTCCGTCGCCTTGGCGACGATCGCCTCGACCTCATCCGGCAACGTGCCGCCATTCGTGTCGCAAAGAACGACCCAGCGCGCCCCCGCCTCATGCGCCGCGCACAGGCAAGTCAGCGCGAAATCGGGATTCGCTTTGTAGCCGTCAAAAAAATGTTCGGCGTCGAAAAGGACTTCTTCGATACGCCCTTTCGCATGTGCCACGCTTTCGCGGATCATCTGCAAATTTTCTTCAAGGGTGGTTTCCAACGCCACTTTGACGTGAAAGTCCCAGGTCTTGCCAACCATGCAGACCGTTTTTACCCCGCTTGACAGCAGCGCCGCCAAGCCCGGATCGTTCTCGACGCTGCGTCCCGGACGCCGCGTCATGCCAAAGGCCGTAAAGCGCGCGTGGCGCAATTTAGGCGCAGCGGCGAAGAAGGCGTCATCCGTCGGATTCGCCCCCGGCCACCCTCCTTCGACGTAATCGATTCCAAGACGATCCAGCTCGCAGGCAATCGCTTCCTTGTCGCTGACATTAAAATCAACGTCCAAGGTCTGCTGCCCGTCGCGCAGGGTGCTATCGTAGAGATAGACCCGTTTTTCGTCTTTTTTCCTGCGGATCATCCCGCATGTCTCCAAATCGTTTTCCCGCCCCGATCTTCAAGCAGGATTCCCTTCGCGGCAAGCGCGTCGCGGATGCGGTCGGCCTCCTTGAAGTCTTTTGCCATGCGCGCTTTGTCCCGAAGCGCAATCAGACGCTCGATTTCCGTTGCGTCCAGTTGGGTTTCGCCCGCCGGCCACCAGCGAAACCACGCTTCCGGGTCCTGTTGGAGTAGCCCAAGCGCCGCCCCCGCCGCAAGCAACTTTCCCTTTGCGTCCGCCTTTTCAGCCTCCGTTTCGGCCTTGTTGAGGGCGCTGGCCAGGCCGGCAAGGGCGCTCAAGGCCTCCGGCGTATGAAGGTCGTCCAGCAACGCCGCCTCGATGGCCTCCGGGATCGCCGCGTCCTTAGACGGCACGTCCCCCGCCTGGCGAAGGGCCGTGTAGAGCCGGTCCAGCTTCTCCTTTGCCTGGACAAGGGTTTCGTCCGACCAGTTCAGGGGCTGGCGGTAATGGGTCGAAAGCATGGCAAACCGAACGGTTTCGCCCTGGGCCTGCTGCAAAAGCGTGCGCACCGTAAGAACGTTGCCGATGGATTTCGACATCTTCTCGCTGTTCACGTTGAGAAAGCCATTGTGCACCCAGTAGCGCGCAAAAGGCTTGCCGTCATGGGCGCAGCAGCTCTGGGCAATTTCGTTCTCGTGATGGGGAAAGACGAGGTCGCGGCCACCGCCATGGATGTCGAAGGTTTCGCCAAGATAGGCGCCGCTCATCGTCGAACATTCGATATGCCAACCGGGCCGCCCTCGTCCCCACGGGCTCTCCCATCCGGGAATTTCCGGGTCGCTTGGTTTCCACAGCACAAAATCCGCCGGATCTTTCTTATAGGGGGCAATTTCGACACGGGCGCCGGCGATCAGCTCGTCCCGGTTCTTGCCCGAAAGCCTGCCATAATCCGGCATGGTGCCGACTTCGAAAAGCACGTGCCCGTCGGCCACATAGGCGTGGCCCTTTTCAATCAGGCGCGCGATCATCGCGACCATGGCGGCAATGTGTTCCGTCGCGCGCGGCTCGATGTCCGGCGGCAAGGCCCCGAGGGCCGCCATGTCTTCGTGAAAGGCCTGGGTCGTTCGCTTGGTAAGCTCGCCGATCGCCTCTCCTTTTTCGGCGGCTGCGGCGTTTATTTTGTCATCCACGTCCGTGATGTTGCGGACATAGGTCACCTGCGCGAAGTGGCGCTTCAGCAGGCGGTAAAGAACATCGAAGACAAGAACGGGTCTGGCATTGCCGATATGCGCCAAATCATAGACGGTCGGCCCGCAGACATAGAAGCCGACCTCGTCCGGACGCAAGGGAGTAAAGACCTCTTTCTTGCGGGTCAGCGTGTTGTAGAGAACAAGTTCCATGCGTTGTTGCGGACGGCATCCATACATGACCAAAACGCGTTAGGCCGTCTGTCCCCGTAGCCGGGCAGCCGCCCGCTTTCTGCCGATCATCGGTAACAGATTCTGCAATTCCGGTCCACGCTCGAACCCGGTAAGCGCCAGGCGAAGCGGGTGGTAGAGCTGTTTTCCCTTCCGGCCGGTGGCCTGCTTGACCGCCTCCGTCCAATGCCGCCACGTATCGGCGTCCCAGATGCCTTCCGGCAACAAGGCCGCCGCCGCCTCGGCAAAAGCGCCGTCCTCGATGATGGGCGCAATCTCGCCATGGCAGACGCGCCACCACGCCTCGGCATCGGCAAGGCATGTGAGATTTTCGCGAACCGCCAGCCAAAAGCCTTCGTCCGCGTCCTCCATGCCCAATGCGCCCAAACGCGCCGACACGTCCGAGAAAGAAAGAAGGTGAAGCAATTTTTCATTCACCGCCTTCAACTCGTCCAAATCGAATTTTGGCGTAGCCCGAGCGAATTTTCGCAAATCAAAATTTTCCGACAGGGCGTCGAGCGAAACAAAGGGGGTAATGGGATCGGAACTGCCGATCGTCGCAAGCAGGCTATTCAGCGCCATGGCTTCGAACGCCTCTTCCCGCAACTCCGAAATGGAGAGGCTTTGCTCGCGCTTTGAAAGCCCCTTTCCCTGCAGGTCCGTCAGCAAGGGGAAATGCACGAAGCGCGGCGGTTCGGCGCCCAAGGCTTCAAAGATTTGAATTTGGATGGCGGTGTTCGTTACGTGGTCTTCGCCGCGCAGGACATCCGTGATTTTCATGTCAATATCGTCAACGACGGCGGGAAGAATAAAAAGCGGCGTCCCATCGGCACGGATCAGGACCGGGTCGCTCAAATGTTCCGCTTCGAAATGCACCTCGCCGCGCACGCCATCCACCCAGCGAATTTCCTGAGGGGCCAGACGAAACCGCCAATGGGGCTGGTTGCCCTCTGCCTCGAGGCGCTCGCGGGCCGTCGCATCCAAGCGCAACGCCGCCCGGTCGTAGATCGGAGGCTTGCCTTGCGAGAGCAACACCTTGCGCTTGAGCGCCAATTCCTCGGGCATTTCGTATGCTGGATAGAGCCGCCCATCCGCCTTCAGTTTTTCGGTCGCTGCCCTATAAAGATCGAGGCGGTCGGACTGGTGCTGCTCTTCGTCCCATTCCAGGCCCAGCCAACGAAGGTCTTCGCGCGCCGCCTCGACATATTCCTCGCGACTGCGCTCCGCATCCGTGTCGTCGAACCGCAAGATGAAACGCCCGCCCGCCTTGTGCGTAAGCAGCCAGTTGAGAAGCGCCACCCGCACATTGCCGACATGCAGCCGCCCGGTTGGGCTTGGCGCAAACCGGGTGGTAACCGGAACTTCCGCCGCGCTCATGCCAGATCCTTGTAACGGTTCGTGATCGGATAACGGCGGTCGCGGCCGAAGGAACGGCTGGTGATTTTTACGCCCGGCGGCGCCTGCCGGCGCTTGTATTCGGCAACGCCAAGCATCTGCCAAACCCGGCTTACGGTGTCGCGGTCATGGCCGCGATCGGTGATTTCCGTCACGGACATGTCCTTTTCGATCAGGCAGGCGAGGATGTCATCGAGGGCGTCATAGGGCGGCAACGTATCTTGATCGCACTGGTTCGGCTTTAATTCGGCAGAAGGCGCCTTCGTTAAAATGCGCTCCGGGATCACGACCCCCTCCGGCCCAAGCGCCCCTTCCGGGAGCTGCGCGTTCCGCCAATGGCAGCATTCGTAAACGGTTGTTTTGTAGACGTCCTTGAGAACGGCAAAGCCGCCCGCCATGTCGCCATAAAGCGTGGCATAGCCGACGGACATTTCCGATTTGTTGCCGGTGCTAAGCACGAGATAGTCGAATTTGTTGCTAAGCGCCATGAGCGTCATGCCGCGGGCGCGGGCCTGAATGTTTTCTTCGGTCTCGTCCGCCCCATGGCCTGCGAAAAGCTCTTTCAGCATCGAATCAAATGCGTTCATCGCCGGTTCGATCGAAACCGTATCCAGGCGAATGCCAAGCTTGTCGGCAAGCGCTTCGGCATCTTCGAGGCTTGCATCCGACGTATAGGGCGAAGGCATGCGAACCCCGCGCACGCAATCCGCGCCCAAGGCATCCACGGCCAGGGCCGCCGTCAGGGCCGAATCGACGCCACCGGAAAGGCCGATCAGAACGCCCGGGAACCCGTTCTTCGCTACGTAGTCGCGCAAACCCAGCCGCAATCCCTGATAGATCGCCTCGACGCCCGCCGTTTCCGTCGCCATTGAACCCGGTTCGCCGAGCCACGCGTCGTCGTGCCGCCGCCAACGCGTAATCACCGTTTCTTCGCGCCAATCGCTGGCGCGCGCCACGAGCTTGCGATCCCGGCCAATCGCGAAGGAGCCGCCATCAAAAACCAGCTCGTCCTGCCCGCCAACCTGGTTGACGTAGAGCAAGGGCAGCCCGGTCTCGACGCTGCGCGCAACCGCAAGGTTCAAACGCTGGTCCGGCTTGTCGACCTCGAAGGGGGAGCCGTTTAAAACAATGAGAATTTCCGCGCCCGACTCGCCAAGGCATTCCGCCACGTCCGGTGTCCACATGTCTTCGCACATCATGACGCCAAGCCGCACACCGCGGAAATTCATCGGCCCCGGAACCGGGCCGGCAGAAAAGATCCGCCGTTCATCGAAAACGCCATAATTCGGAAGGTCATGCTTGAACCGCGCATGGGTCACCTTGCCGCCATCCAGCAGAAGGGCGGCATTGTAGAGCGCGCCGCCTTCGCGCAAGGGGGCGCCAATCAGAAGGCCGTGCCCGCCCACGTCCGAAAGATCGGCTTCAAGCACCAGCACGGCCGCCACCGTAGCTTCCTGGAAGGAAGGCTTTAGTAGCAGGTCTTCCG
>JAJFGH010000026.1 GCA_021776275.1 Alphaproteobacteria bacterium
ACGGGTGCCTTATGGCGCCCGGTTGCTGGTGGACGACGGAGCCGAGGTCCAAAAGGGCAGCAAGCTTGCCGAATGGGATCCCTATACCATTCCGATCATTACAGAAAAGGAAGGTACGGCCACTTACGTCGATCTTGTCGAAGGGGTTTCGGTGCGTGAAATGCTCGACGAAGCAACCGGCATTGCCAGCAAGGTGGTGTCGGAATGGAAACAGCAGCCGCGCGGTTCGGATTTGAAGCCGCGGATTACGCTTCGCAACAAAAAGGGCGAGGTCATAAACTTGGCGAATGGCAAGGAAGCCCGCTACTTCATGTCGGTGGGCGCAATTTTGAACGTCGAGCCGGGAGCCGAAGTGCATGCCGGTGACGTGCTGGCCCGGATCCCAAGGGAATCCGCGAAAACCCGCGACATCACGGGCGGCTTGCCACGGGTTGCCGAGCTCTTCGAGGCGCGGAAACCGAAAGAATACGCCATCATCACCGACATGGACGGCGTGGTTGAATTCGGAAAGGATTACAAGGCGAAGCGCCGTGTCATCATCATGCCGGAAGATGGCGAAGGCGAGACGTCGGAATATCTGATCCCGAAGGGCAAGCACATTACCGTTCAGGAAGGCGACCATGTGCGCAAGGGCGATCCTTTGATGGACGGCAACCCGGTGCCCCATGACATCTTGAAGGTGATGGGCCTGGAGGCGCTGGCCGCCTATCTGGTGAACGAGATTCAAGAGGTTTACCGGCTGCAGGGCGTGCGAATCGACGACAAGCACATTGAGGTCATCGTGCGCCAGATGCTCCAGAAGGTGGAAATCGAAGACTCTGGCGATACGACCATGCTGGTCGGCGAGCAGATCGATCGTGTGGAATTTGCCGAAGAAAACGCCCGGATCGAAGGAGAAGGCGGCAAGCCGGCGAAGGCGAGCCCGGTTCTCCAGGGAATCACGAAGGCATCCTTGCAGACGAGCTCCTTCATTTCGGCCGCTTCCTTCCAGGAAACGACCCGTGTGTTGACGGAAGCCGCCGTTTCGGGCCGTGTCGACAATTTGATGGGGTTGAAGGAAATCGTCATCGTTGGCCGCTTGATCCCGGCCGGCACGGGCAGCGTCATCAACCGCCTGAAGGAAATCGCCTCCGAGCGCGACCGCGAAGTGACGGCGGGCCCGGCGACGGAAATTCTGGAAGGGACGGAGGCGGCCGAGGCCGTGGAAGCGGTGGAAGTCGTAGAAACGGCAGAATCCGGCGAAATTTCGGCCCCGCCGGAGGGCTAGAACCACCCGCCGGGCGGCGCCCCGCCATCCCTTTTTGGACACTCTGCCGGGGCGGGCTGAAAGTGGCGGAAAACTACGGAAATTCCCTTGACGCAAGGGAGGCTCGCTCATAAACTGCGGCCTCTTTTGCGGCTGGTGGTGGGGCTTACGCCCTAGACGCTGTCGCGTGATTGTTTAGGTCATAACTGCCTTAAGCCGGTCGGGTCGGCGAAAAGAACCCGAAGAGGACGAGGCGCCTCGTTTTGCGGTGCCTGTCCCGGTGTTTTTGGCGCGCCTATGTCGGTGTGTGGGCGAAGGGTTTTTTAGGGAATTTTTGACGGATGCCAACGGTTAACCAGTTAATTCGCAAACCGCGTGACGCGGCTGTCGCCCGCAACAAGGTGCCGGCATTGCAGGCCTGTCCGCAAAAACGTGGCGTTTGCACGCGCGTCTATACGACGACGCCGAAAAAGCCGAACTCCGCGCTTCGAAAAGTTGCCCGCGTGCGGCTCACAAACGGTTTCGAAGTCACGACCTATATTCCCGGCGAAGGCCATAACCTTCAGGAACATTCCGTCGTTCTCTTGCGCGGCGGTCGCGTGAAGGATCTTCCCGGCGTTCGCTACCACGTGGTTCGGGGTGTGTTGGACACCCAGGGCGTGACGGATCGTCGTCAACGCCGTTCGAAATACGGCGCCAAGCGCCCCAAATAGAAATTATACGAGTTTCCCATGTCACGACGTCGTGCTGCAGAACACCGCGAGATTTTACCGGACGCCAAATATGGCGATCTGGTGGTGATGAAGTTCATCAATTCGCTTATGCGCGCAGGTAAAAAGTCTGCCGCCGAGGCGATCGTCTATGGCGCCTTTGATCGTATTTCCGAGCATGGCAACAAAGAGGCCCTTCGGACGTTTCACGAAGCGCTCGACAATGTGAAGCCGGCAATCGAAGTGCGTTCCCGCCGGGTTGGCGGCGCCACTTATCAGGTGCCGGTCGAGGTGCGGTCGGACCGCCGCCAGGCCCTTGCCATTCGTTGGCTGATCGAAGCCAGCCGCAAGCGCGGCGAGACGACGATGGTCGAGCGCCTTTCAAGAGAAATTCTCGACGCTTCCGAAAACCGCGGGACGGCGATTAAAAAGCGGGAAGACGTGCACCGCATGGCAGAGGCCAATAAAGCCTTTGCTCATTATCGCTGGTAAGGCGCAGGGATTCTCGAAATGGCTCGCACGACTTCCCTCGATCATTACCGCAATATCGGCATCATGGCCCATATTGATGCGGGAAAAACGACAACGACCGAGCGCATTCTCTTTTACACAGGCCGTTCCTACAAAATCGGCGAAGTCCATGAAGGCACCGCCGTCATGGACTGGATGGAACAAGAGCAAGAGCGTGGCATCACGATCACCTCTGCGGCGACGACCTGTTCCTGGAACGATCATCGCATCAACATCATCGATACGCCCGGCCACGTCGATTTCACGATTGAAGTTGAAAGAAGTCTGCGCGTGCTGGATGGCGCGGTCGCCGTTTTTGACAGCGTCGCCGGTGTCGAGCCGCAGTCCGAAACCGTCTGGCGCCAGGCCGATAAATACAACGTCCCCCGGATTTGCTTTGTTAACAAGATGGACCGCACCGGCGCGGACTTTTTCCGCTGCGTCGACATGATCGTCGATCGGCTGGGTGCAACGCCGTTGGTAACCCAGTTGCCCCTTGGCGCGGAGGCGGAATATGTCGGCCTGATCGATCTTCTGAAGATGAAGGCGCTGCGCTGGAAAGACGAAACCCTTGGCGCCGAGTTTGTCGAAGAGGAAATCCCGGAGAATCTTGCAGCACAGGCGCAGGAATATCACGCCAAGCTCGTTGAGACCGCCGTCGAACAGGACGACGATGCCCTTGAGGCCTATCTCGAAGGAAGGGAACCCGATCTCGAAACGCTCAAGCGGTGTATCCGCAAGGGTACGGTCGATCTCGCTTTTGTGCCGGTATTGAATGGCTCCGCTTTCAAGAACAAGGGCGTGCAGCCGCTTTTGGATGCCGTGATCGACTATTTGCCGGCGCCGACGGAAGTCGCGGCCATCCGCGGACACAAGATGGGAAGCGAAGATCCGGTCGAACGGAATAATTCCGACGACGAGCCCTTTTCCGCGCTTGCCTTCAAGATCATGACCGACCCTTTCGTCGGCACGCTAACCTATATCCGTATTTATTCCGGCGTTCTCAGCAGCGGCACCCATGTCCTGAACACGGTGAAGGACCGGAAAGAGCGGATCGGCCGCATGCTTGAGATGCATGCAAACACCCGGGAAGAGATTCAAGAGGCCCGGGCCGGCGACATTGTCGCCCTGGTTGGCATGAAGGATACGACGACGGGCGATACGCTGTCGGATCCCAGCGACGCAGTCGTGCTGGAACGGATGGAATTTCCGGACCCGGTCATCGAAGTAGCGGTCGAGCCGAAGACGAAAGCCGATCAGGAAAAAATGGGCACAGCCCTTGTCCGGCTTGCGGCGGAGGATCCGTCCTTTCGGGTTACGGCCGACGAGGAAAGCGGCCAGACGATCATCAAAGGCATGGGCGAGCTTCACCTTGAAGTCATCGTCGACCGCATGAAGCGCGAATTCAAGGTGGACGCGAATGTTGGCGCGCCGCAGGTGGCCTATCGCGAAACCATCCTGAAGGCGATCGATACGGACTACACCCATAAGAAGCAGACCGGCGGTTCGGGCCAGTTTGCTCGTGTCAAAATTCATTTCGAACCGCTTCCCGCAGGCGAAGGCTTCGTTTTCGAAAACGCCGTCGTTGGCGGTTCCGTTCCGAGGGAATACGTGCCTGGTGTGAAGAAGGGGCTGGAATCGGCCATGCAAACCGGCGTCGTTGCTGGCTACCCGATGATCGATTTCAAGGCGACGTTGGTGGATGGCGCCTCTCATGACGTGGATTCGAGCGTGCTTGCCTTTGAGATTGCTGCCCGCGCCGCGTTTCGCGAGGGATTGCAACGGGCCGAGCCACGCTTGCTGGAACCGGTGATGCGGGTCGAAGCCGTGACACCAGAAGAATATATGGGCGACGTGATCGGCGATCTGAATGGCCGCCGCGGTCAGGTCAGCGGCATGGACTCCCGCGGCAATGCGCGGGTGGTGACGGCGACAGTGCCGCTTGCAAACATGTTTGGTTACGTGAACTCGTTGCGCTCGATGACTCAGGGGCGTGCCCAGTTCACGATGCATTTTGCGCATTACGAGCAGGTTCCACAGGCGATCTCAGACGAAATTCGGGCAAAAACGGCCTAGAGGACGACAGGGAAAGAACAATGGCGAAAGCGAAATTCGAGCGTACGAAACCGCATTGCAACGTTGGGACGATTGGTCACGTTGACCATGGGAAGACGACGTTGACGGCAGCGATCACGAAGGTTCTGTCTTCGTCGGGCGGTGCGGAGTT
>JAJFGH010000027.1 GCA_021776275.1 Alphaproteobacteria bacterium
CATGGATCACTTTGGTTTCGTTTAAAATGTCAACTTTATCGGCCAAGACCAGTTTCAGCGGGGTCACGCCAATCGGGTAATGATCGGCGGTTTCAAGCTTGCGGTCTTTGACGATGACATAAACGCCATCGGCGACCACCAATATCGGATTTGGCGGGGTGTATTCGAAACGCAATTTGCCCGGCTTGCTGATATAAAATTTACCGCTGGAGAGATATTTGCCAGGGCCGGATTGGACAAAATCTCCCTGGAGATTTCGCACTTCATTGAAATAGGCGGTGACGCGCTCAACCTCTTCGTCGCTGACGAAGGGGCCATGAACGCGCGAGATGCGCCCGCCGCCCATCATCAGCAGCATGTCGCCCTGGCCGAGCAATTGTTCGGCGCCCTGTTCGCCGAGAATCGTGCGGCTGTCGACCTTGGAGGTCACCTGAAAACTGATGCGCGTCGGGAAGTTTGCCTTGATCGTGCCGGTGACCACGTCCACGGAAGGCCGCTGGGTCGCCATGATCAGATGCACGCCGGCGGCGCGGGCCATCTGGGCCAGGCGTTGAATGGCCATCTCCACGTCCTTGCCGGCGACAAGCATCAGATCCGCCATTTCATCGACGACGACGACGATGTAGGGAAGGGGCGCCAAGTCGATCGGCTGTTCTTCGAAAATCGGCTTGCCGTTTTCCGGATCGAAACCGGTTTGAACCGTGCGCGTAAGAACTTCGCCGTTCTCTTTCGCCTCTTTAACGCGCAGATTGTAATTGTCGATGTTGCGCACGCCCAATTTCGACATGGAGCGATAACGGTTTTCCATTTCGCGCACCACCCACTTCAGGGCAACGATGGCCTTTCCCGGTTCGGTGACGACGGGGTGCAGAAGATGGGGAATGTCGGCATAGGTGGAAAGTTCCAGCATTTTCGGATCGATCAGGATCAACCGGCATTGCTCGGGCGACATCCGGTAAAGCAAAGACAGGATCATCGTGTTGATCGCCACCGATTTGCCGGACCCGGTCGTGCCGGCAATCAGAAGATGGGGCATGCGCGCAAGGTCGACCATGATGGGCCCGCCGCCGATATCCTTTCCAAGCACAAGGGTCAGGCCCTGATCGTTGCGCTCGAAGGAAGAAGAGGCCAGCAATTCGCGAAGAACGACCGTTTCGCGTTCCGCATTCGGCAATTCGATGCCGATGACGTTGCGCCCCGGCACGACGGCGACGCGCACGGAAACCGCGCTCATCGAACGCGCGATGTCGTCGGAAAGGCCAATGACGCGCGATGTCTTCGTTCCCGGCGCGGGCTCAAGTTCGTAAAGGGTGACGATCGGGCCGGGGCGCACCTTGGTGATTTCGCCGCGGACGCCGAAATCGGCCAGCACGGATTCCAAAAGGCGGGCGTTTTGTTCGAGGGAGGTCTCGTCGATTTGTGCGCTCTTCACGGCTTTCGGTGCGGCGCCTAAAAGATCCAGCGGCGGCAGTTCGAACGCCTCGCCATCGAGAAGCTGAAATCTCGGTTCGCGTTCCGCCTCGGCACGCTTGCCCGGCGCGGGCCTTTTTGCGCGCGGCGCGATGCGGCTGCCGGCCGCATCGGCCGCCTTGTCCGGCGCGGCTGCGGCGGACGGCGGCGCGGGTGTGGCCGCAACGGGCGCTTCCTCGGCTGCGGCTTTGCTTGCGGGCGAAAAACTTACGCGCGGCAGCAGGCTGGGAAAAGCCCAACGTGGCAGCAGGCCGCGAAAAGCCCGGCGCGGCAACAGGCCGCGAAAATCAACGTCGTCGCGAAGAAAGGCGAACCCGCGGGCGCTGCTGCGTTGCATGCCCCGCCAAAGCACGAAGGCGCCGAAAGCCAGTCCCTGGCCAAGGCGGCGCAGCGTATCCAGGGCCGCGCGCCATTCGCGGCGATCCAGGGCCAGGGCCGGCAAGCTTAGGCCGGCGGCCAGCGCGCCGGCGGCCAGCCCAAGGATGCCGGCGCCGATGGGCCATTCGAGCAAAACGATTTCCCGAAGCAGCAGGGCGCCGGTAAAGCCGCCCAGCCCGCTTTTCAATTGCCAGCCTTCCGGCTGGCCCAGGGTGGCGAGGGCAAAGCTGGCTGCCAGCAAGGCAAAGGGAAGCAGGGCCAGGCGCATCCAGAAACGGTGGATGCCGCGTTTCGAGAGGATGCGCCAGCTCCAGGCCAGCAAAACCGGCGTCAGCAGCAACGCCGCCAGGCCGATGGTCTGCAGCAACAGATCGGCGGCGATGGCACCCGGAAGGGCGAGCCAATTTTGCACCGGCCCGCTGGCGGCGCTGTTGAGGGAGGGGTCCGCCGGGTCGTAGCTGATCAATGCGCCGGCCAAGGCCAGCCCCAAAAGGGCCGCGGTCAGGCCGCACACCTCGACCATCCGGCGGCGCAAAAAGGCGCGCATGCCGGCGGGCAGAAAGGTTGTCTTTGCCGAATTTGCCGATCTCATGGCCGCGTCTCCGGCAAGGCGCAGGGGGGTAAACTGTCCAAAACGCGAACATCTTAATCCGCAGGCCTTGGCGGAAACAAGCCTTCTCCCCCCGTTCGCCACAGGATCTTGCGGGTTGCGGGCCCGCCGCCCCCTAGATTTTCTTCCCTCAAAAGGGAGGGTTTAAGAAAA
>JAJFGH010000028.1 GCA_021776275.1 Alphaproteobacteria bacterium
CCCCTTCCTTGTGCATGTCGATGAATATCTCGCCAAGCACGCCGTCCTCATATTCGCCGGTCCGGAGATAGACCTTGTGCCCGCCGACCAGCGCTTTTTGGGTATAGCCCTTGCGCCGCTGGGGCAGGCGCCGCCGTTCCGTGCGGGCAATAACGATGCGTTCCGCCATGGCGGCGGCCTGGACCGGCGAGGGCGCAGCGATCACGTCCTCGATCCAGTTTTCCGCCTTCTCCACTTCCTCGTCCTCGAGGTTCTCGAAGATGGCCGTGCTTAAGGGCTGGGAAAGTTTCGAGCCGTCGCGATAAAGCGCATTTGCCTTGATGCCCAGCTGCCAGGAGAGGTGATAGGCGTCTTTGCAATCTTCGACGCTGGCCGAGTTCGGCATGTTGATCGTTTTCGAGATCGCGCCGGAAATAAAGGGCTGGGACGCGGCCATCATCCGGATATGGCTATCCACGGAAAGGCAGCGCTGGCTGAGGCGCCCGCAGGGCGAGGCGCAATCGAAGACCGGAAGGTGGGCCTCCTTCAGCTTCGGCGCGCCTTCCAGGGTCATGGCGCCGCAGCAATAGACGTTGGCGGCGTCGATTTCTTCGCGGGTGAAGCCCATGGCCGGCAGCAGATCGAAGGTTGGATCGCTCAACTGGGCGTCGCTGAAACCTAAGACGCTACGGCAGAACTCTTCGCCAAGTGTCCATTTATTAAAGGCAAATTTGATATCGAAGGCGCTTTTCAGCGTCTTTCCAAGGCTGTCCAGGATGCCTTCCGTGAAGCCTTTGGCGCGTAGGCTGTCGAAATTGATTCCCGGCGCATCCCGGAGCGTGCCCACGCCCGCCGCATAGCGCCCCATCTCCTCGATGGTCGCCTCGTCGTAGCCAAGGGTGCGCAGCGCCTCTGGCACCGTGCGGTTGATGATCTTGAAATAGCCGCCACCGGCAAGTTTCTTGAATTTGACGATGGCGAAATCTGGCTCGATTCCGGTCGTGTCGCAATCCATGACGAGGCCGATCGTGCCAGTGGGGGCAACGACGCTGGTCTGGGCGTTGCGGTAGCCATATTGCTCGCCGATTTCAAGCGCCCGGTCCCAGGCGCTGCGCGCGGCGGCGATCAGGGCCGCCTCCGGGCAGGTGCCGGAGTCCAGCGGCACCGGCTTGACCGAAAGCCCTTCATAGCCTTCCGTTTCGCCATAGGCGGCGCGGCGATGGTTGCGGATGACCCGCAGCATTTCTTCCGAGTTTTTCTCGAATTGCGGGAAGGCGCCCAGTTCGGACGCCATCTCTGCCGAGGTGGCATAGGCTTCGCCGGTTAAAATAGCGCTGATGGCGGCGCAAAGCGTCCGGCCTTCCTCGCTTCCATAGGCGATGCCGTTCGCCATCAACAGGCCGCCAAGATTGGCATAGCCAAGGCCGAGCGTGCGGTATTCGTAGGAAAGCTGTGCGATTTCCTTGGAGGGGAACTGGGCCATGAGAACGGAAATCTCAAGAGCGATCGTCCACAACCTTACGGAATGGGCAAAGGCCTCGATGTCGAAGCCGCCTGCCTTGGTGCGGAAGGGAAGCAGGTTGATCGAGGCCAAATTGCAGGCCGTATCGTCAAGGAACATGTATTCCGAGCAGGGATTCGAGGCATTGATCCGGCCGCTTTGCGGGCAGGTGTGCCATTCGTTGATCGTCGTGTCGAACTGCACGCCAGGATCGGCGCATGCCCAGGCGGCGCCTGCGATTTGCTCCCAGAGATCGCGGGCCCGGATCGTTTTGTGGCGTTCGCCATCCGTCCGGCGCACCAGGTGCCATTCGCCATCGGCCAGCACCTGTTCCATGAAGGCGTTCGTGAGGCGCACGGAATTGTTCGAATTCTGCCCGGAAACGGTGGCGTAGGCATCGGACTGCCAATCCGTGTCATAGGTTTCGAAGCGAATTTCCGTATAGCCCTGCTTGGCAAACTGGATGACGCGTTGGATGTAATTGTCCGAGATCAGGGAGTTGCGGGCCTCGCGAATGGCCTTGCGGAGGGGCGGGTTCTCCTTTGGGTCGAAACGCTTGTCGCCGGCCTCCGGGTCCAGATGGCAGGTGCGGATGATGGCGTTCAGATGGCGGTTGCAAAGCTTCGAGCCGGCGACGAGGGCCGCAACTTTCTGCTCCTCCTTCACCTTCCAGTTGATATAGGCCTCGATATCCGGGTGGTCGATATCGACCGTCACCATCTTTGCGGCGCGGCGCGTCGTGCCGCCCGATTTGATGGCGCCGGCCGCCCGGTCGCCGATCTTAAGGAAGCTCATCAGGCCGGAGGACTGGCCGCCTCCGGAAAGGGATTCGCTTTCGCCCCGTAATTTCGAGAAATTGCTGCCGGTGCCGGACCCATATTTGAAAAGCCGCGCCTCCCGGACCCAAAGATCCATGATGCCGCCATCGTTCACCAGGTCGTCGGCAACGCCCTGAATGAAGCAGGCATGGGGCTGGGGATGTTCGTATGCCGAATTCGAAGTCGTCAACTCGCCGCTTTCGAAATCGACGTAGCAATGCCCCTGGGCGGGGCCATCAATGCCATAGGCCCAATGAAGGCCGGTGTTAAACCATTGGGGCGAATTTGGCGCCCCCATTTGGCTGCAAAGCATGTAGCGCATTTCGTCGAAATAGGTGCAGGCATCCTCTTCCGACGAGAAATAGCCGCCTTTCCAGCCCCAATAGGTCCAGGTGCCGGCTAGCCGGTCGATGACCTGACGGGCGCTGGTTTCGCCGCCAAAACGCTTGTGCTTGGGCAGGGGCTTCAGCGCTTCCGCATCGGCTTCGTGCCGCCACAGCCATTCCGGGACGCCCTCTTCCGGCACCGCTTTCAGCCGTATCGGCACACCGGCTTTGCGAAAATATTTTTGGGCAATGACGTCGCAGGCAACCTGCGACCAGCTTTCCGGCACTTCGACATTGTCGAGATGAAAGACAATGGAGCCGTCCGGGTTTCGTATTTCACTGGCCGTACTACGGAAAGGAATCCCCTCATAAGGCGAGGCATCTTTGGTCGTATGACGGCGTGAAATTCGCATATTACCCCCGGGCGTTCATGGGAGGCTATGACACACTAGATTTAGTTAATTTTTGAGCGAGCCCCCCAAGGGTTGCAGAAACTAACTATATATTGTGGAAAACGCAACCAGAAACACTAGAACATGAGTAACTGCGGGACTTTCCTAGCAAAATCTTTTGACGGCTGCGCATTGCGATCGGGCAGGGGGGGTGCCGTGGCCGCCGTGGCTGGGGGCTGGACGCCGGTGGGCTCGGATGCCATATATGCCGTTCGTTTCGACTTCGGCGGATCTGTTTTTTCATGACCTTCGGTACGTGGCTTCTTACAATTTTCTCCGGCCGATTCGTCGGTGCCGACGAGTTGGGCAACCGCTATTACCGGATGCGCAAACGCGGCAGCATGCTGCGCGAACGGCGTTGGGTGGTTTACAAGGGGGAAGCGGAAGGGTCGAAAGTGCCGCCGATGTGGCACGCATGGCTAAGCCATACGATCGCCGAGCCGCCCTTCGCGAAGTCGACGACACGGGCTACGTGGCGCCAACCACATTTGCCAAATTTAACTGGTACATCAGAGGCTTACCAGCCGCCAGGGGCGGTGAAAAAAGCGGCGAAGCCGCAGGATCACGAGCCATGGAAGCCCAATTGATGTGGCCCGGCCAGGAAAACAGAGGACAAGGTTAAATGCGAAGGAACATAGTTGAAACGGTGATGGGCGGGGTCGTGCTGATCGTTGCGGGACTGTTTCTCTTTTTTGCATACAACTACACGGGCTCGAACCTTCGGGTGGGCGACCGTTACGAATTGTGGGGCCGGTTCGACCGCGTGGACGGCTTGCAAATGGGTTCCGACGTCAAGATCGGTGGCATTACGGTGGGCACGGTGCTCGAACAGACGCTCGATTTGGATGGGTATCTCGCGCGGGTTCGCTGGAACGTCGATTCGGACGTAAGGCTGACAAGCGACACCGTTGCCGAAATTGCCTCCGACGGACTGCTTGGCGGGAAATATCTGTCCCTCGTCCCGGGTGGCGAAGACAGCTACATCGAACCCGGTGGCGAGGTCGAGTTTACGCAGCCCCCGGTCGATCTTTTGCAATTGCTGGGGCAGATGCTGTTCGATCGGGCGACGGCGGAATAAAAAGGCCTTAAGAGGCCGCCGGGAAAAAAGGCCTTAAGAGGCCGCCGGACGAAAAGGCCTTAAAAGGCCGCCGGACGAAAAGGCCTTAAGAGGCCGCCGGACAAAAAGACGGGAGACAAGAAATGCGAAGGAACATGGTCGAAACGGTGATGGGCGGGGTCGTGCTGATCGTCGCGGGGTTCTTTCTCTTCTTCGCCTATACCTCGGCGGGCATACGCGGCGGCCAGGTCATCGGCAACGAATATTGGGCAAAATTCCACAATGTGGGCGGCCTGGAGGTGGGTTCCAACGTGAAATTGGCCGGCATCACCGTGGGCACGGTAATCGAACAAGCGCTGGATGAACGGGACCTGCTGCCCGTTGTGCATATTCGCGTAAAGCCGGAAATCGTGCTTGCCAAGGACAGCGTGGCGAAAGTGGTCTCCGAGGGGCTGCTTGGCGGCACCTATCTCTCGCTCGAACAGGGGAAGGCAGAAGGCAGCATCCCCCCCGACAGCGAAATCAAAAAGACGGAAGGGCCGTTTGGTCTGGAACAGATCATTGGCCAGTTCATCTTCAGCAAGCCGGAAGCGAAAGAATAGGGCTGGCGGAAAGAGCCATGGGGCGGGCTGATTCATCCTTCCGGCGGTGTTTGGCCCATCTCGCGCTGGTTTTGTTGCTGTTGCTGCCGGGCACGGCCAAAGGCGCCGACGGCGTCCTGCTGCAAGGCCTCGACAAAATCACCGCACGCGTCTCCACCATTGAAGCGCCGATCAACAAGCCGGTGCGCTTTGGGTCGTTGGAAATCACCGCCCTGGCTTGCGACAAGCGCCCGCCGGAGGAGCTTCCCGAAAGTGCGGCCCATCTCATTATTCGCGATATCCGTCCCGACGAAGGCCCGGTCAAGCTTTTCCGCGGGTGGATGTTTGCATCCAGCCCCGCCCTTTCGGCGCTTGAACATCCCGTTTACGACATCTGGGTCTTGGACTGCCTGAACGACCGTTAGGGCGCTGCGTCAAGATTGCCGCCGGGAAACCGGCCACTTCCCTTTATGGCTTCGGCCAGGCGCGCGTGAAACTCGGCGCGGGGGATCTCGATCGTTCCGAACTGACGCAGATGGTCCGTCAGGAACTGAACGTCCAGCAGTTCGAACCCGCCTT
This sequence comes from Alphaproteobacteria bacterium, assembly GCA_021776275.1. Taxonomy (GTDB): domain Bacteria; phylum Pseudomonadota; class Alphaproteobacteria. The sequence goes on from JAJFGH010000028.1 coordinate 5,294, forward strand.
CGCGCAAGCGCTCGACAAGCCGGACAAGGGCAATTTTGCTCGCATCCTTTTCCCGGCTGAACATGCTTTCGCCAAAGAAGGCGGCGCCAAGCGCGACCCCGTAAATTCCGCCGACAAGCCGCTCGCCCAGCCAGCATTCCACGCTATGGGCATGGTTTTCCCGGTGTAGCCCGCAATAAAGCGCAAGGATTTGATCGTTGATCCAACTGTCCGGGCGCCCCGGCGCCGGCTCCGCGCAGGCGCGGATCACGGCCTCGAAGGCGGTGTCGTAGCTAACGCGGAACGGGTTCTTGCGCAGGGTTCGCTGCAGGCGCCTTGGTACATGAAAATTCTCGAATGGCAGGATACCGCGCTGTTCCGGATCTACCCAAAAAAGCTCGGGCGAATCCCGATGTTCCGCCATTGGAAAAATTCCAGCGGCATAGGTGCGCAGTAGCAATTCCGGGCACAAATCCATGCAAGGATTTTCCCACATGGATGGGCGGGCGTCTAATCTTCAAGGCCGACGAAACGTTCCAGCCAGTGGATGTCGTAATCGCCGTTCACGAAATCCCTATCGGTAATCAGGCTTTGGAAAAGCGGGATCGTGGTATCGATTCCGTCGATGACACATTCGTCGAGGGCGCGGCGCAGCCGCATCAGCGCTTCGTTGCGTGTGCGGCCATGCACGATCAGCTTGGCAATCATGCTGTCGTAATAGGGCGGGACCGTATAGCCGGCATAGATGGCGGAATCGATTCGCACACCCAACCCGCCTGGCGCATGGTAATCCGCGATGTATCCCGGCGAGGGGGTAAAGGTTTTGGCATTCTCCGCCGTGATACGGCATTCGATCGAGTGGCCTTGAAGATGAATATCGTTTTGGTAATAGCCAAGCGGGGCGCCGGAGGCGATTCGAATTTGCTCGCGCACAAGATCGACACCGGAAATCATCTCCGTAACTGGATGTTCGACCTGGAGGCGGGTGTTCATCTCCATGAAATAGAAGACCCCGTCCTCGAACAGGAATTCCAGCGTGCCGACGCCGCGATAGCCAAGATTGGCGACCCCTGCCGATACCAAATTGCCAATTTCCGCCCGTTGATCGGCATTTAATGCGGGCGAGGGGGCTTCTTCCAGCAGCTTTTGGTGGCGCCGTTGAAGCGAGCAATCGCGCTCGCCAAAATGGACAACGTTGCCGTGGGTATCGGCGAGAATCTGAATTTCGATGTGGCGGGGTTTGGCGAGGTATTTTTCCAGGTAGACGGCGCCGTTCTTAAAGTGGCTTTCCGCTTCGGCGCGCGCAATCGATATGGCGGAACGAATCTCTTGGGGCGACGTGGCAATGCGCATGCCCCGTCCGCCGCCGCCATGGGCAGCCTTCACAAGGACCGGATAGCCAATGTCCTCGGCGGTGCGCATGGCGACTTCAATGTCTTCGATCGCCTCTTCGGAACCGGGCACGACCGGAATCCCAAGATCGCGCATCAGCGCTTTCGCGGCGAGCTTGTCGCCCATAACGCGGATGTGCTCGGGCGTCGGGCCGATAAAGGTGAAGCCGTGCGCTTCGACCATTTCCGCAAAATTCGCATTTTCGGAGAGGAAGCCATAGCCCGGGTGTATGGCGGTGGCGCCGGTCAGTTCGGCTGCCGAGAGAATCGCGGCCGCGTTTAGATAGCTGGCACGCGGTGCGGGTTCGCCGATGCAGACGCTTTCGTCCGCCAGGCGGACATGCATCGCGTCGGCATCCGCCGTCGAATGCACCGCCACCGTCTGGATGCCCATTTCGTGGCAGGCGCGATGAATGCGAAGGGCAATCTCTCCGCGATTGGCGATGAGGATTTTTTCAAACATTGCTCGCGGCTATTCAAGCACCACGAGAGGCTCGCCAAATTCGACGGGCTGGCCG
>JAJFGH010000029.1 GCA_021776275.1 Alphaproteobacteria bacterium
CCGCTTTGGGGGAGGGTTTTAACGGGGGCTTTTTCCTAACGGGCGCCGGCTTCGGCCTTGCCGCCGGCGCCGCCGGTGCTTACGCACTGACGAGCGGCACGAAATCCGTCTCCGGCCCCGATGCCGCAGGCGGGACGGAGCCCAAGCGCGGACGCAAAACCCATCGCTGGAAGATGGTCACCGCCTGGCCGAAAAACATGCCGGGCCTTGGCGCCGGCGCCGAACGCTGCGCCGAGCGCATCACGCGTCTTAGCGAAGGCGAGTTGACGGTAAAAGTGTTTGCCGCCGGTGAATTGGTGCCGGCCTTTGAATGTTTCGATGCCGTCTCCGGGGGTGTGGCCGAACTTTCCCACGCCGCCGCCTATTATTGGCAAGGCAAATCGAAGGCCGCGAATTTCTTCGCCTCGGTTCCCTTCGGATTGACGGCGGCCGAGCAAACCGGCTGGGTTCGCTATGGCGGCGGGCAGGAGCTTTGGGACGAGCTTTATAAGAAATTCGGCCTGAAGGGCTTCATCGCCGGAAATTCGGGCGCCCAGATGGGCGGCTGGTTCAACCGCAAGATTCGCTCCGTCGAGGATTTCCAAGGCTTGAAAATGCGCATGCCCGGCCTTGGCGCGGAAGTGCTGCGCCGGGTGGGCGCCGCCGCGATCAACATTTCCGGAACCGAGCTCTTCGCCGCCTTGCAGACCGGCGCCATCGATGCGACGGAATGGATCGGGCCTTGGAACGACGTCGCTTTCGGCTTTCATAAAATCGCCAAATATTATTACGGCCCCGGCTTTCACGAACCCGGCACGACCCTTGAGCTGATGGTCAATCTCGAAAAATACGAGGCCCTGCCTCAACACCTGCAAGACATTATTCAAGCCGCCTGTCAGATGGAAAACGACGAGATGCTGGCGGAATACGCGGTGCGCAACGCAAATGCGCTTGCGGCCCTAAGAAAAGAGCACAAGATCGAACTTTCCCATTTTCCGGACGACGTCGTCGATGCGTTGGGGAAAGCGGCCAATGCCGTGCTTGCCGAACTGGAAGGCGTCGACGACATCACCGGGCGAACCTACCGGTCCTTCATGGCCTTTCGCGACAACGCCACCCGCTACAGCGCCTTCGCAGAGGCCGGCTATTTACAGATGCGGCAGCGCGTTGCCGGTCTTTAACCGGGCAGTGGCTTCCTAACCAAAGCGGTTCGATTTTGCGAAGCCTTTCGGCGCGATGCGCCCGGCGCCGCTGCGCTTGCCAATCCAGTCCTTGATGTCCGGCTCGTTGCGCGTGCGCCCGCCGCTCTGCCAGGTAAGGCCCTCTTTAAGAACCAGCGTCGTGACGTCCGAGAGCCTGCCTTTTTGATAACGCTGGAGAATGTTGCCCCGTCCGCGTCCCATCTCCGGCAAATCCTTCAACGGAAAAATCAACAATTTGCGATTTTCGCCTATGACGGCGACGTGATTTCCGGCAACCCGCGTGCAGGCGCGCGCCACGGCATCCTTCCCGAGGTTCAGCACCTGCTTGCCGGCGCGCGTCTGGGCAACGACGCCCGCTTCCTCGGTGACAAAACCCCGCCCATCGGAAGAAGCAACCAAAAGCTTTGCCTCCGGCGTATGGACGAAGAGGGCAAGAATGGCGTCCTCATTGCCGAGATCGACGAGCAGGCGCACCGGTTCGCCATGGCCGCGCCCGCGCGGCAGACGATCGGCGGACAGGGTGTAGAAACGCCCGTTCGAGGCAAAAAGCAGCAGCCGGTCCGTCGTCTCGGCATGCAGGGTGAATTTCGGCCCGTCGCCTTCCTTGTATTTCACGCCCTTTTCGTCGGCGAGATGACCCTTCATGGCGCGAATCCACCCTTTTTCCGAGCAGAACACGGTGATCGGCTCTTTCTCGATCATCGTTTCGAAGTCGATATCGACCGCTTCTACGGGGGCCATATCGAAGCTTGTGCGCCGCCGGCCAAGGGCCGTTTTTTTGGAAAAGCTCTTGCGCAGCTCGGCAATCTCGTTGGCAATCGCCTTCCACCGCTTGGCCTTGTCCTTCAGGAGGGCGCGCAAATTGCGCCCTTCTTTGGAGAGACGGTCAAATTCTTCGCCGATGCGCTTTTCCTCCAGCCTGCGAAGGGCACGCAACCGCATGTTGAGGATTGCCTCGGCCTGTAAATCGGAAAGCTTGAACGCCTTCATAAGAGGCTTTTTCGGCTCGTCCTCTTTTCGCAAGATGCGGATCAGCTTGTCGAGGTTGAGATAGACGATGCGATAGCCTTCTAAAATTTCCAGACGTTCCTCGATCTTTCCCAAGCGAAACTTGCTTCGCCGCAGCAGCACGTCGTGACGATGATCGAGATAGGCCTGCAACGCCTCGCGAAGGTCCATGACCCGCGGCACGCCGACCCCGTCCAGGACGTTCAAATTAAGGCCGATGCGAACTTCAAGATCCGTCTGCCGGAAAAGGGATTCCATTAGCACCGCCGGATCGACATTTCGGCTTCGCGGCTCGAAAAGAAGACGGATCGTTTCATCCGATTCGTCGCGAATGTTCTCCAGCAAGGGCAGTTTTTTTTCGTGCAGCAAATCCGCGATTTTCTGGATCAAGCGCGCCTTCGGCACCTGGTAAGGGATCTCCGTCACCAGGATCTGGTAGCTGCCCCGGTCGCGTTTTTCGACCTCCCAGCGCGCGCGCAGCCGAAAGCTGCCGCGCCCTGTGCGGTAAGCTTCGAGGATGCTGGCCGGTTCTTCGACGAGGATGCCGCCGGACGGGAAATCCGGACCCGGCATGCATTCCACCAGCTTCGCAACCGTTGCCTTTGGAAACTTGATTAAATGCAGCAGCGCGACGGCAATTTCGTCCACGTTATGGGGCGGAATGTTCGTCGCCATGCCAACGGCAATGCCGGACGCACCGTTCGCCAGCAAATTCGGGAAATTCGCGGGCAACACAACGGGCTCGACCGCCTCGCCATCATAGGTGGTGCGAAAATCAACCGCGTCCTCGTCGATTCCCTCCAAAAGCAGCCTTGCCACTTCCGTGAGCCGGGCTTCCGTGTAGCGCATGGCGGCGGCGTTATCGCCATCGACGTTGCCGAAATTCCCCTGCCCGTCGATCGGCGGGTAACGAACGGCAAAGGATTGGGCGAGGCGCACGAGGGCGTCGTAAACGGCAACGTCCCCATGTGGGTGGTACTTACCGATGACGTCGCCGACGACGCGAGCGCATTTCTTGTAGCCCGAACCGGGATCGAGGTGCAGTTCGCGCATCGCATGAAGAAGGCGCCGATGGACGGGTTTGAGCCCATCGCGCACGTCCGGCAGCGAACGCGACATAATCGTGGAAAGCGCATAGGCCAAATAGCGTTCGCCAAGGGCCTTGGCGAAGCCGATATCGCGGATCTCAGAGCTGTTGGCCGTGTTTCGCATCCCCGTCTTTTACACTAGATGCTGTGGTCTTTTCCACCATACACGCAAGAAATCGGGTTCTTGCGGCGGGTTCGCCCATATTTCGGACGGCAAAGACATGGCGCGCCAGGAAATAGCCCGTGAGGGAAAGCGCGCCCTGGATCGCGTCTGCGTCCCAGGGGGCCTCTGCGATCAAGAAAGCGGGCAAGGGCAACAGACGGTCCGCATAAGCCTCGCCGGCCGCGGCCGAGACGGCGCGGCCGGATTTCGGCGAGACATAGCAAAGCTCCGTCGTCGCCCCCGTCACCACGCAAGAGCGAAGGTCCAGGCCATAGCCAAGCTCGGCCAGCAGATCCCTTTCCCAGCAGGCATATGCCCGGGGCCAATCCGGCGTCGCCAGGGATTCGAGAAAACCGACAAAACCAAGATAGGCACGCTGGTGGGGCTCGCGCTCCGGCAAGGACGCGTCCGCAACCGCGCAAGCCGAGCTTAAGCCTGCCAAGCGCAACGGATCGTCGAGAACGTCACCGACGAAACTGCGATTTGTTTCCGAGGTCCAGCTTCCGAGATGTTCGTTCAACCGCGCCCGCCAGCGCGCGTTCAGCAAATTGCCCGGCTGATAGATACCGCGCGCGCGCCTGCCGGCACCACCGTGAACGATGCCGAAATGCCGGCCATGGTCACGGGTAAACAGGGTTGCAATGGCGCTGGTTTCGCCATGCTTCCGGATGCCAAGAACGATGGCCTCGTCGGTCCATTCCATGATCAGGCGCGGTAATCTAGGCCAAACTCGCGATAATGTTCCGGGTTGTCGATCCAATCCTTTCGCACTTTTACGTGAAGAAAAAGATGCACCCGTTTTCCTAAAATACTTTCCAGCTCCTGCCGCGCCGAGGTCCCGACTTCCTTGATGCAGCTTCCGCCCTCGCCCAGCACGATCGCCTTCTGACTGGGCCGTTGGACAAAGATGGTTTGTTCGATCCGAATGTCGCCTTCCTTCTCGCGTTCAACAAAACCTTCCGTCGTGACAGCCAGGGAATAGGGAAGCTCTTGACGAAGCAGGAGAAACAGCTTCTCACGCGTGATTTCGGCCGCCAGCAGCCGCGTCGGAAAATCCGAAATCTGATCCTCCGGGTACATCCAGGGGCCCGCCGGCATGGATTGGGCCAGATGATCGAGAAGGTCGTTAACGCCGTCGCCCTGCAGGGCCGAGATCATGAACGTTTCCGTAAAGACACTTCTCGCGTTTAACTCGGCCGAGAGCTGAAGCAATTTTTCCGGCTGAATACGATCGATCTTGTTCAGAACGAGAACCGCCTTGCGTCTACCCTTCCGCAGGCCTTCGAGAATTTGCTCGGTTTCCGGCGTGCGTCCCTGCACCGCGTCGACGATGAAAAGAACCGCATCGGCATCGTGCACGCCGCTCCACGCGGCCGCCACCATGGCACGTTCCAACCGGCGTTTCGGTGTGAAGATGCCCGGCGTATCGACAAAAACGAGTTGCGCACCGGCGTGGATGGCAATGCCGCGCACCAGGTTTCGCGTCGTCTGAACCTTTGGGCTGACGATCGTAACTTTTGCGCCGACGAAGCGATTAATGAGGGTCGATTTGCCGGCATTCGGCGCACCAATAACGGCTATGAAGCCGAAGCGCCGCGTCGCCTCATCCGTCATGACGGCTTCTCCTTGTCCAGAAATGCGGCGGCCGCCGCTGTCTCGGCGAGGCGCTTCGATGGCCCGTCGGCACGGCAGGGAGAGAAGCCTTCAACCCGCACCTCGACTTGGAAGGTCGGCTTGTGGTCCGGCCCGGCCTGGGCAACGGTCGCGTAATCGGGAAGCGCAAGCCCGCGCGCCTGCGCCCATTCCTGCAACCGCGTCTTCGGGTCCTGGGGCGGGTGCGGCATGCCTTCCAGCAGGCCTTGCCAGTGCCGGGCAATGAAACGCGCAACCACCGCCAGGCCGGCGTCCAG
>JAJFGH010000030.1 GCA_021776275.1 Alphaproteobacteria bacterium
GGCCGCGGTGAGGTCGTCGGCGCTGAGGCCGGAGATCGCGAGCTGCGACTCGAGCTCTTCCAGGTCGGCACCCTGGGAGATGAGATTGCCGATGTCGATCCACATTCGGGCGAGCGTGTCGGCGGGCTGCGTGCCCAGGCCCTCTTCGAACTTGTCGACGCCCGCGAGCTGCTCCGCGGCGTCGCCGCGCTTGCGGTCGAGGGCCGCGGTGAGAATCTCCCGGCTGTTGGAGACGACGAGCACCTCGCCGTCGACCGCTGCCCAGGTCGGGGTGTCGTTGTCCGGGTCGCCGTCCTTGTAGACGGTCAGGCCCTCGTGCTCGCCGTCCTCGACGGTGTTCCCGTCCTTGGTGATGACGGCCACGACCTGCTCCGCGGATCCCTCCTCGAGCTGGACCGCGCCCACGAAGTCGCCGTCGCCCTCGGCGTTCAGCACCTCTCCGGCGTCGCCGCCGAGCACGGCGTCCTGGTCAGCTCCGCTCTCGATGTTGCTGGCGGCCAGGGCGGCACGTCCGCCGAGCAGCGGGCGCACCTCGGTGGCGTAGTCGATGTCGTCCTCAGTGAGGGATTCCTGGATCTCCGCGAGGGCGTCGTCCCAGGCGGGGAAGCGCTCGAGCACCGTGGCGGCCTGCTGCCACTCCGGGTTGTCGAAGTCCGTCGTGGCGTCGAAGTAGAGGCTGGAATCAGCCGCGAAGTACTCGGCAAGATCCGCCTGATCGGCGACCTTGCCGTCGCCGGCACCACCACATCCGGAGAGCGCGGCAGCCGCGCCGACGGCCGCAACAGCGGCGCCGGCCTGGAGACGCGTGAACTTCAGGGACTGCGGGAGCTTCATCAGATCCTCCGACGGATTCTTGGGCGACTACGCGTGATCGAGACTAGTTGAGGAGATGCTGAACAGAATGGGGAATGACCCCCACCGTGTTCCGTGCTAACAGGATGCGCCGAGAGTCCCCACATCTCGCCCACAGGCGACACGCGAAACCCCCGAAAGTGGGACGGCGGCGCTCACACGGCGCCTGGCGGGAGATGCGGACATCGCCCCCCACCACTTCCTATTCGGCCGATGGGACCCGCGCCATGAGCGCTTCCAGCGCCGCTTCGCAGCTTTCCCTGGGCGACCCATGCTGCGGCGCCGCCAAATTCGCGCCCAAGCCGATTAGGATCATTTGCGCGGCACCCTTTCTGTTCCATCGGATCGCCCGTTTCAACCGATCCCGCAAGCCCCTAGAATAAGCCACTTCGCCAACGAGCCGAACCCCTCTTACGGCCTGGAGCCTCCCATTCCAAAACCGCGCCCGAACGCCGCCCCAAAAAAAGACCGCCGCGCCGGAGACCGGTCCACTCGGAAGGCGGCACCGGCGGCAGATTGCGCCGATTGCCCGCGCCTCGCCAATTTTCGGCACGCAAACCAGCAAGCCTATCCCGATTGGCACAATGGGCCGGTGCCCGCCTTTGGCCGCATCGAGGCAAGCGTCCTGATCGTGGGGCTTGCCCCTGGGTTAAAGGGCGCCAACCAAACGGGCCGGCCCTTCACTGGCGATTATGCCGGCGACCTGCTGTACCGCATGCTGCAAAAATATGGCTTCGCCCAGGGCAATTACGGCGCAACGGCTTCGGACGGGCTCGAGCTTTGCAATTGCAGAATTACGAACGCCGTGCGTTGCGTCCCACCCGAAAACCGGCCGACCACGGACGAAATTAAAACGTGCAATGGGTTCCTGCGCGACGAGATCGCCGCCATGGTGAAACTTGGCGCCCTGCTTGCCCTGGGTCAAATTGCCCACAACGCCATTTTGCGCGCGTTGGATTTGAAGCGCAGCGCGTCGCCTTTTCGCCATGGCGCCCGTTACCCGCTTGGCAATGGCTTGCAGCTGTTCGATAGCTATCATTGCTCGCGCTACAACACGAACACGGGCCGGCTGACGGAAGAAATGTTCGAAGCGGTGATCCGCGACCTGCAAAAACACGTGTCGGGCGTGTGAAAAAGCGTTACCCGTAACGCTCTTCTTCCCAGGGGTCGCCTTCGTTGTGATAGCCGCGTTCTTCCCAAAATCCGGGACGGTCTTCGGCCAAAAATTCAATGCGGCAGACCCATTTCGCGCTTTTCCAAAAATAGCGCTTCGGAAGGACGACGCGGACAGGGCCGCCATGCTCCCGTGCCAGCGGTTTTCCTTCCCAGCTATGGGCAAGCAGCACGTCGTCGTCATCGAAATCGGCCAGGGACACGTTCGTCGTGTAGCCATCGAAGCTGTGGAAAAGAACAAACCGCGCTTGCGGCAGGGGCCGGACGACGGAAAGCAAGTGCCGGGCGCTGACCCCTTTCCAGGAATTGTCGTAACGCGACCATGACGTCACGCAATGAATGTCCGAGACGCTTTCGACCTGAGGCTGGGCCAAAAAGGCGTCCATGTCCCAGGCAAGGGGCTCGGCAACCTGCCCGTCGATACGCAGATGCCATTTTTCCGGCGCAACCGAGGGCTGCACACCAAGGTCCAGAACGGGCCAGTTCGAAACCTCGCGCTGGCCCGGCGGCAGGCGATCACGCGCCGGGTCCGCCCTCTCGCCCGTGAGCAGGCGTCCCTCCTTTGCCCATGCCTCCTTGCGGCGAACGAGCTTTTCACGAAGCCCGCCAAGCAAATTCGGTTTTTTCTCCGACATCTTCGGCCCCGCCTTTTACGATTTTCCTTTGATGAGGCGCTCTTTCTGGCGTAGCCAATCGCGCGCCTTTTCGCTGGCCCGCTTGTCGGCTTTGCGCTTGCCCTTCGCCAAGCCCAAGGACAGTTTTGCAATCCCGCGAGCGTTAAAATAAATGGAGAGCGGCACCAGGGTAATCCCTTCCCGCTTTACCGCTCCCAAAAGGCGGTCCATCTCGCGGCGATGCACCAACAATTTACGCGGGCGCGTCGGCCGGTGGTCTTCGTGGCTGGCCGGGGCATATTCCGAGATGTGCAGATTGAAAAGGTAAAGCCCGCCCGCTTTCTCTGCCGCATAGGCATCGTTCATGGAGCAACGGCCATTGCGCAACGATTTGACCTCGGGCCCCGTCAGCATAATCCCCGCCTCCAGCGTTTCTTCGATCGCGTAATTATGGCGCGCTTTTCGATTTTGCGCCACGTAGCGATCGGCGGAGGTGAGCGCCCTTGGCATCGCGCTACCCGGCCAACAGGCCTGCCGTTTCCAGCGTGGCGCGAATCCGTTTCTGGTTCGCCTGCGAAACTGCAACGAGGGGCAGCCGCAATTCGCCGGAACAATGCCCCTGGAGGCTTGCCGCATATTTCACCGGACACGGATTTGTCTCGACAAACATCGCCTCATGCACCGGCGCCAGCCGATCTTGAATGGCCCGGGCGGCGTCATAATCCCCCCGCATCCATGCCTCGTGCATCTGGGCCACCCATTTTGGCGCGACGTTTGCCGTGACGGAAATACAGCCATGGCCGCCCTCCTCAAGGAAAGCCAACACCGTGACATCCTCGCCGGAGAGCTGACAAAAATCTTCTCCAACCGCGCGGCGCGTCTCCGAGGGGCGCCCAAGATCGGCGGTGGCGTCCTTTACGCCGACGATATTTGGCAATGCCGCAAGCCGCGCCATGGTCGCCACGGACATGTCAACCACGCAACGGCCAGGAATGTTGTAAATGAGGATCGGAAAATCGACGGCGTCGTGTATCGCCTTGAAGTGTTGATACAGCCCTTCCTGGGAAGGCTTGTTGTAATAAGGCGTGACGACCAGCGCCGCATTGGCGCCGGCCTCCTTGGCATGGCGCGTAAGAAAAATCGCTTCTTCCGTCGAATTTGAGCCAGTGCCCGCAATAACCGGCACCCGGCCCTTGGCGACTTCGATGCAAAGCTCGACGACGCGCATATGCTCGGCATGACTCAAGGTCGGCGATTCGCCCGTCGTCCCGCATGGCACCAGGCCATGGGTTCCCTGCCCGATCTGCCATTCAACGAAGGCGCGATAGGCGGTTTCATCAACAATGCCGTCGCGAAAAGGGGTTAGAAGCGCGACAAAGGAACCCTTAAACATTTTCTGCTACCAAATCCTAGCCGATCCGCGGAACATAGCCCCCCCACTCCGTGGCGGCAAGGGCGGGGGTAAGTGTTGAAACACGGCCATGGCCGTTATATGGATGTGACCGTTTCCAACGTCCCATTTTGGTGGATGCGCAAGGTTCTGCTTCAAAAGCTTCCCTCCTTTCCGCCGGCATGTTTTTCTGCCTGCGGCGTGGCGTTCGGCGTTTTTCTTTTCGCCCTCCTAGGCTTTGCGCCAGCATCGGCGAAGGCGGCAGACGGCGCCAAGGAAACGCCCCCTGCCCTTCTTTCCGTTGCCGATTTCGGGACCTACACGCGCGCCTTCGCCGAAGCCAAGAAAAAGCGTTGGAAGAAGGCCCGCGTTCTCGCCGCACTCGCCCACAACCCATTGCCTGCGGAAGTCATCCAATGGCTTTACTATACGCAGCCGGGAGCGAAAGCGTCTTTCGACGAAATCGCCACTTTTCTTCGGCACCACCCGGATTGGCCGCGTCAGCGCCTGCTTCAGCAACGTGCCGAAGAGTCCATGCCCGAGAATTTGCCCGATGAGGCCGTCTTCGCCTGGTTTGCCGACTACCCGCCGGTGACGACCCGCGGGCGCGTTCTTTTGGGTGAGGCCAATTTGCGGAGCGGCGACCGCGACACCGGAAAGGCCTATCTAAGGGAAACGTGGCTTCGCTACAATTTTGCCCGCCATGAAGAACGGCGTTTCCTTGCCCGGCATAAAAAACTTTTTGACAAGGCGGACCACGTTGCGCGGACCGATCGCCTTTTATGGCAAGGCCGCCATAACGAGGCCAAGCGCATGCTGTATCGCATCGATCCCGATCAGCGCAACCTGGCCATTGCACGCATCAGTTTGATGAAACGGTCCTGGGCTGTCGACAAGGACATCGCCCGTGTGCCGAAACATTTAAAGGCCCATCCGGGCCTTCAATATGAGCGCCTTCGTTGGCGGCGGCGAAAAGGCAAAACCGAATCGGCGCAGGAAATTCTTGAACACGCGCCCGTGGATTTGGGCCGCCCGGAGCATTGGTGGCGCGAACGCGTGTTCATCGTTCGCCGCCTGTTTCGCGAAGGCTATTATTCGGAAGCCTACCGCATCGCCAGCAAGCATGGGCAGACACAGGGCGAAGGCTATGCCGAAGCGGAATGGCTGGCAGGGTGGATTGCCCTGCGTTTCCTAAAGGACCACCGGGCGGCCTTTGGCCATTTTACCAGTCTCTACCGTGGCGTCCGCTATCCGATCAGCCGCGCACGCGGCGCCTATTGGGCGGCCCGTGCCGCAGAGGCCATGGGTGCCCGCAGCACACAAAGCCGCTGGTACCGGATCGCCGCCCAATATCTCACGACCTATTATGGGCAACTGGCCGCAGAGCGCGTAAACGGCAGCCGCATGATTGCCCTTCCGCCATCGCCGCAGCCCTCACCGGAAACCATCGAGACGCTGGAAGCGCACCCGCTTGCGCGTATCGTCCGCCTGCTTCATGAAATCGGCGCGAAAAAACATCTTCGGGCCTTCGTCCTGCAACTCGCCGATCAGGCTTCGACGCCGGAAGGCTATACCTGGCTCTCCGACCTCACCCTTTCGCTGGAGCGGCCCGACCTTGCCGTCGCCGTGACGAAGCGGGCGCAACGCCAGAATATTTTTCTTTATGAGCGCGGCTACCCGACGCTTGCGCTGCCGGAAGGCGGCCCGGAGCCTGCCTTAATTTTGGCCGTGACCCGGCAAGAAAGCGCGCTCGACAAAGGCGCCATAAGCTCGGCAGGCGCCCGCGGCCTGATGCAGCTTCTCCCGCGAACGGCGCGATCCGTTGCACGTTCGATTCGCGTACGTTATTCCCGAAAGAAGCTTTTGACGGACCCCAATTACAATTTACAACTGGGCAGCGCCTATCTTGGAAAATTGATCAAGGATTTCGACGGCTCGTACATTCTGGCGCTGGCCGCCTACAACGCCGGGCCCGCCCGGGCACGGCGATGGATTCGCGAGCTTGGCCATCCCAATGAATCCGGCGCCGATGTGATCGATTGGGTCGAGTCCATTCCCATTCACGAAACGCGAAATTACGTGCAGCGCATCCTGGAAAACCTGCAGGTCTATCGCGCCAGAATCAATGGCAGAAACTTCTTCCTGCGCCTGTCCGAAGATTTGGGGCGTTAGGACCTAGCCATAAATCAGCTGGGGCAGCCACGTCGCCAGCGTGGGAAACATGGCCAGAAGCCCAAGCGCAAAAATCTGAATGACGATAAAGGGAAGCACGCCGTGATAAATATCCATTGTCGAGATGCTTTTCGGCGCAACCCCTCGCAAATAGAAAAGCGCAAAGCCGAAAGGCGGCGTTAGAAACGACGTCTGCAAATTAACGGCCATCATGACCCCCAGCCAAACCGGGTCGACCCCCATTTGAAACAGGATCGGCGCAACAATCGGCACCACGACGAAGGTGATCTGGATGAAATCCAGAAAAAAGCCGAGGAGAAACATCACGATCATGACGAGGATCATCGCGCCGATTACCCCACCCGGAAGCGCCGTGAGAAATTCGCGCACCATGTCGTCGCCGCCATATCCTAAAAAAACGAGGGAAAGAAGCGCCGCCCCGATCAGAATCACAAAAACCATCGAGCTGATTTGCATCGTCGAGCGCAACACTTCACGCAGAATATCGGCGGCGAAGATACGCCGCAGGCTGACAAACGCCCCATAAGCGATCAGCAGGCAAAGCGCCGCCGCCAAGGCCAGAACGGCTTGATCAACGCCTGTCGGCGCCGGGTTACCGAGGCGCACCTCATGGACAAAACTTAAAACCACCAGCCCGATAAGGCCGATCCCGGCGAGACAAACGGCAATGCCCTGTTTTTCATCTAGCCGGAAACCCGCAAGAAGAATGGCGCCAACGGCGCCGACAGCCGCCGCCTCCGTTGGCGTAGCAACGCCGGTGAGGATGGAGCCAAGCACGGCAACGATCAACATGACCGGCGGAATCAAGGAATGCAGCACACGGCGGATCAGCATTTGCCTGCTAATGGCGGCGCGTTCCGCTTCCGGAATGGCGGGCGCCGCCGCTGGGTCAAGCGCCGCCTTGCCCATTTGGTAGACGAGATAAAACCCAACCAGCATCAAGCCCGGCAAAAGCGCGCCGGCAAACAGATCGCCAACGGAAACCGTTCTCGGGGAAAAATTTCCCAACGAAAGCTGAGCCTGCTGGTAGGAGGAAGACAGCACGTCCCCCAACAAAACGAGCACGATGGATGGTGGAATAATCTGACCGAGAGTCCCGGCCGCACAGATCGAGCCGGCGGCAAGTTTTTGGTCATAGCCGCGGCGAAGCATCGTCGGCAAGGACAGCAAGCCCATGGTGACGACCGTCGCACCGACGATCCCGGTCGAAGCCGCCATCAAGGCGCCGACGATGGTAACCGATATCCCAAGACCGCCGCGAAGCGAGCCGAACAGCATGCCCATCGAGTCGAGCAATTCCTCGGCAACGCGGGAACGTTCAAGCATAACGCCCATGAATACGAAGAGCGGTACGGCAACGAGGACGTCGTTCGTCATCATGCCGAAAACCCGCTGCGGAAAAGCGGTAAGGAACACAGGATCGAACACGCCAAGAAAATGGCCGATGCCAGCGAAAAGCAGAGCCGTGCCGGCCAGGGTGAACGCCACTGGGAAGCCCGCCAACAGGAAGGCGCAGAGCGTCACGAACATGAGGATATTGAGAACGTCCCCCATGAATTAAAGCTTCCTCGGCTGTTCCAATTTCGTTGCTTCAAGGCCCATCAGCACGGCCACCGCGTGCACAGCCATCGAAATCCCCTGAAGGAGGAGAAGAACGGCAAACACAGGGATGAGCGTTTTCAGAAGGTAAACGGCCTGGATGCCGCTCGTTTCCCGCGAGCCTTCGAGAACGGCCCAGGAGGCGGTGACGTAGGGCCAGGCGATGTAAAAGAGCGCGACCAGAACCGGAATCAAGAAAAGGAAAACGCCCGCCAGATCCGTCAGCGCCTTGCGCTCCGGCGGCGCGTCACGATAAAAAATATCGATACGCACATGCCCGTTGTGAAGAAGCGTATAGCCCGCGCCCAGCATGAAAAGAAGGCTGTGCATATATAGGATCGACTCTTGAAGCCATATCTCACTTGTCCCGAAAACGTATCGCATCAGGACAACGACAAACTGGACGCCAGCCATGGCCAACGCCAGCCAGGCCGTCTTACGCCCAACGCGATCGTTAAAACGATCGATGGCTTGCGCGAGCCTTATGAGAAAAGTCATGGAATAGCCTTTGACACTTCTTCAAGCCCGGTCTTTGTATAGGGGAAACAGGCAAAACGTGCCAGAACGCATCTTGCGCCCCCCCCGGCTTAAGCCCCGGCAAAGCGGACAAGGAAGGAACATGGCGGATTCCGAATATCGAGAACGGCATTTCACATCCCAAGACGGATTGCGTCTTTATTTTCGGGACTATGGCGATTCATTGCCGGAAAAGACGCCCCTGCTTTGCCTTGGCGGGCTGACGCGAAACTCCGGCGATTTTCACGACCTGGCCGTCCGCTTGAAGAAAGACCGGCGTATCCTTGCACCGGACTATCGGGGCCGCGGACGATCCGAATATGATTCGAATTGGCGCAATTATCACCCGCGCGTTTATTTAAGCGACATCCAACATTTGCTGGCAGCGACCGGCGTGCATCGGGTGATTGTGCTTGGCACGTCCCTTGGCGGCATTCTGGCAATGGCGATGGGAGCGGCCATGCCAACGGCCATGGCCGGCACCATCCTGAACGACGTCGGTCCCGACATTCATCCGGAAGGCCTGGAGCGCATCTTGATCTACATTTGCAAAGACCGGCCACAGCCGAACTGGCAAGCGGCGGCAAAGCATCTCGAGGCGCTGATGCCGAAGCTTTCCATCAAGACGGCCGAGGGCTGGGAACGGCTTGCGCGCAGAACCTATCGCGAAGGCGCGGATGGCGCCCTGCATTTCGATTGGGACATCGACATCGCCAAACCGATGCAGATCCCTCAAGAGCCGCCTCAGGATTTATGGCGTCTCTACCGGTCCATCCGGCATGTGCCCGCCCTGGCGCTGCGGGGCGAGCTTTCCGATATTCTGACGGAGAAAACCTTCGCGAAGATGGCGACGGAAAAGCCAGATCTCGTGCAGATCACCGTGCCGGGTTGCGGACATGTCCCCCTGCTCGACGAACCGCCTGCCCTTGCAGCGATCGAACGCTTTCTTGAGGAACGCAACCCGAGCTAGCTGGACTGGCCGGAATAGCTCGTATAGGCAGGCACGGTGTCGGCGTCGGTTTCCTTCGGCGCTTCGATGGCGACCGAACTGACCCCAATCGTTTCGACGGCAGGCCGATGGGCCTCTACATGCCGGCAAGCCCCTTCCAGATAGGCCCCCGCATCGATCGCCAGCGTCTCATGCATGACGTCGCCAATCACACGGGCCGTTTTCATCAAGGTCACGGCCCGGGCGTTGATCTGACCGGTAACGGTACCGCGAACCTGCACGCTTTCCGCGTCCACGTCGCCCGTAATTTTCGCCGTCTCGCCGACCGTCAAGGTTTGGCTGCGAACGTTGCCCTCGACGACGCCATCGATCTGCAGATCGCCATTGCTGATAAGGTCGCCGGAAATTTGCAGGTTTGCACTGATAATGGAAGGAATCGAAGGGTCTGAAGCGGCACTTAGCGCGCCGTTCAGCCTATCCTTCCCAATTTTTGAAAACATGTTTTCCTACCTTGAAAAACTTTATCGGGTTGTAAGGCGTCCCATTGACGCGAATTTCGTAATGCACATGCGGTCCGGTGCTGCGGCCCGTGCTGCCCATCAAACCAATCCGTTCGCGAAAACCGACGCGCTGGCCGTTCTTAACGATCACTTTGTTGAGATGGCCATA
Source organism: Alphaproteobacteria bacterium (assembly GCA_021776275.1). GTDB lineage: Bacteria > Pseudomonadota > Alphaproteobacteria. The sequence continues at coordinate 9,956 of JAJFGH010000030.1, forward strand.
ACGGGTGCGAATTCCGCGCCCATGGTCGATCTCGATCATCTTTCCATATTTGCCGTTGTAGCCGGCATAGACAACGACACCCGGCGCCGTGCTGAGAATGGCCGATTTACGCGCGCCGGAAAGGTCGACCCCGTAATGCACGGCGGGGCGGCCATTAAACGGGTCTTTACGGCGGCCATAGCCGCTTGCGATGTAAAATTTATCCGAAGGTGTCGCCAGGGGAAGCGTACGCAGCAAACGCTGGACACCTTCCCAACGATCGATATGCATGTCCAGCCTGGCAAGGTCCGTGCGGAAGGCCTCTTCCGGCACACGGTCCGGCCTTAGGGCCATGAACGGGCCACCCCGGCCAAGTTTTGCCGCCTCTTCTTCCGAAAGGACGCGCTCGACATCAATGCCCAATCCGGAAATCAGTTTCTTCGTTTTTCCGAGATCTTTCCGGGTCCGGCTGGTAAGCGTGCGGACGACGTCATGTTGGGACGTTTGGATATCGGCCATCCAGGTCTCGAGCTGACGGTTCGCCTTGAGAATTTCATCCAGGCCGACCTTATGGGTTTCCTCGCTTGCGTCGGCCAAATCACGGCTTCCCTTGGCCTTGGTAATCGCCTGGGGTTCGACAATGCCGAGAAGGTAGCTGTGATTGGCTTCCAGACTGCGGGCAGCCGTAGCGAAACGGGCCTGGGAATCAGCGTATTGACCCAGAAGCGCACGATAGGCGAGCAAGGCTTCGGCAATGCGCTCGTTCTTTTCCGCAAGGATGCGATCCTTGGCAAAAAAGGCATGGGTCGCATAGCCGCCCCATCCAGCCAATGCCAACGCAAAGACCAGGACGGCAAGCTGCACGCCATGGGAAAGGCTTACGTAGCGGACGCTGCCTTCCGAACGCAGGATGATTTGCCGTTCCGGAAAAACCCGGCGATGAAGCGTGCGAAATTTAAGGATCAGGGATCGCAGCAAACGCGTCTGCAACGGCGTGCGGTGCGACCCGGCTTGGGCGCGAAACACCAACAACCGGCGCATCGCGCGCGCGCGCGTGATTTCCAAGAAGCCCCGAATGGATTCGATTCTTGCCGGCATGCAGTCTCTTAACGTCCACATCGCCCGCCTCGAATTGCGAGAGGCGATAAAAGCTAAGCCCTTAAAGTTGATAACTTCTTTTCATGAAGGCCCGTCCGAAAAAACTACCCGCAGGCGGAGCCCCATTCAAGAGCCAACTGCACCACCTCGACGTTAACGAAAGCGTAACGAAAGGACCTTTTTTAGAGAAAATCCAGAAACTACCGTGGCTTAGCGGTTTAGCTGCTGCGCTCGGAGGCAAAGCTGGGCGAAGGGGCCGCGCTCTGGTTTGCCGCCTGAAAGGCGTCAATGTGCTGAAAAAGCTTCGTGAGCGTCTCTTCCCCGAGATAGGGATTCAGCAAAATCGCCCGCAACCACCGCCGGCCGCGGAATTTCGGGATCGAAAGAAAGGTGTTTCCCTCCTTCAGCAAGGACGCCTGCAACGCCTCGTTCCAGGCATCCCAAGCGGCAGATGGCACCTCTTCGGGCACGCCACGGAAACAAATGACATTGAGTTCCGGTTGGGTGGCAAGTTCGAGAAAAGGCCGCGCTTCGACTTCCTGCACGAAGCGTTTCGTCAACCGGTACGCCTCGCCGATAAGGTGCGAATACCCTTCCTTGCCGATATGTTGAAGCGACAGCCAGAGCTTCAAGATATCCGGGTAACGCGTACCTTGAATGCTGATTTCGCCAAGATTCAACATGTCATCCGGGTCTTGCATGTAGGGCGCCTGCACACGGAAGCTATTCTGCAAATGCTGGGCATCCCGGAACAGAACCATGGCGCATGTCTTGGAAACGTAGAGCCACTTTTGAGGATTGAAGGAAAGCGAATCGGCATGTTCGATTCCGTCCAGGCGGCCACGCTCTGCCTTTGACAGAACCAGCGCGCCACCGAAAACCGCGTCCACGTGGAACCAAAGCCCATGCGTCCTGGCAATCCGATGAATCTCGGCAAGCGGGTCGATGCTGCCCACCACCGTCGTCCCGGCGGTTGCCACCACACAGAACGGCGCCTTGCCTTCCGCTTTCGCCTGCAAGATCGCCTGTTCAAGATCGTTCGTATCCATTTTTGAATCGGCCGTCATCGCGATCGG
>JAJFGH010000004.1 GCA_021776275.1 Alphaproteobacteria bacterium
AGATGATGGCGGCGACGCGGGGAAGCCCGTTCTGGGGCTTCATGGTTTGCTGCATCGGTTCGAAAATTTCAAACGCGCCCGGGCTCTTTGGCGGCTATGGCTGCTCCACCTATCCGCTTTGCAAGGTCAAGGGCGTCAACACCTTTGAAACCATGGCGTCCGATCCAGAAAAGTTCGACTTTTCCGTCGAAGACGTCATGAACAAGCGGCTTTTCAAAGGCGCGACCTACAGCACCCATCATATGGGCCTGCAGTTCGAGCTTGCGCAAGAAGGCGAGCTTTACATGATCACGCAAGGCTCCGGCGGCGGCTATGGGGATGTGCTGGAGCGGGATCCCGAACTCGTCATCAAGGACCTCGAGGCCGATCTGATTTCCGACTACACGGCAAGAAAGATTTATGGCGTCGTTTACGATCCAAAGACCTTTGCCGTCGATGTCGCGGCGACGGAAAAACTGCGTCAAAAAGAACGCGAGGCGCGTAAGCGGCGCGGCGTGCCCTTCAAAAAATTCGTCAAGAAATGGTCGAAGAAAGAGCCGCCGGCGCATTTACCTTTTTATGGATGTTGGGGGCCGGATCGCAGCGTGATTTACGGCGGCTCGCCGGACGCAAAGATGCCGGCGGATGCGATCCAATCGATCATGATGCCGAACCCGAAGGATGTGCGCATCGCCGAGCTGGAAGGGGAGCTCGCCAAGCTTGCGCGCAAAGTGCAACGCACGTCTTCGGCTGGCAAGCGGGCCAAGCCTAAGCCTAAGCCTAAGCCTAAGCCTAAGAAAAGGCGGGCGAGGTGAGCGGTGCCCTCGCCGAGGCCTTGCCCGGCAAGCTTTGGATTGATTCGCTCGTCTACGGAAAACGGCTTTTCCTAAATCCGGACGAAGACCCTTGGGCGGACCCAACCCGTTTCGTATGGCTGGTTGGCCAGGGACAGGCCTTGCTTGGGTCGGACGTGTTGGGGGTGCGGCTCGAGGATGCCTATGGGGCGTTGCTTGCCCGCCAGCCGGATGTTCTGGGCGAGGCGGGCGGACGCGGCGCCACGGCCGCCCTTCGGGCGCTTTTCCGCGACGAGCCGGAACGGGCGCGGATGGGCGAAATTCTCACCGCCCTTCGCGACACCTACCGGGACACACCCCTGGTTCTGCAGATGCCCTCGCCGGCGGCTTGGATAAGCTGGGCCGCGGGGCTTGGCCTTGGAAAGGCGGGCCCGCCGGATGACGACACCATCGAGGCGGTTGCCATGTACCTTGCGGACGCGCTGCGCGCCTTCGCCGATTTCGGTGTCGATGGGGTTTTATTGGGGGAAGAGTCGGGGAAAGGGCTTCGCGAACGCTTTGCCCTCTACCAGCCGGTCGTGAACGTCGCCAACCACTATCGCTGGTCCCTGGGTCTGGACGTTCCGGGAAAGGATGGGGGGGCCGATCTGCCCGAGGCCGGGCTGGATTTTTGCGTTCTCGATGGCAAGGCCGCGCCGGAGACGGATATGCCGCTTGGGCTTCGGGTGGCGCCGGATTACTGGAAGGAAGGAAAGAAGCCGCCGCCCTTGGGCGCTTGCGGCTTTCGTTTTGCGGAAATTCCGGCGGATGCGGTGCCGGAAACCGTGCTCACCCAGGCAAAGGCGTTACGCTAGGCTGCTGGGTTTTTTTCCGTCGCACGTTTCTGCCAACCCCAGAGCCGCTGAAGGCGGCTCAGCCCCATTGCCCAGAGCCGCTGAGGGCGGCTCAACCCCATAGTGAGGAAGATAATTAAGGCCGGCTCAAGCGGTAGGCGATATTTCGCGTACCCAATGGGCCCGTTTACGGCAAGAAAGTAGATCGCCGTCACAAAAAGGAAAACGGCCATCGGGCGAAGGTCTGGGTTCCGCAATCCTTGAAGGAAACCTCCGAACTGCACCAACCGCGACAGCAACAGGGCCAGTTGTGCACCAAGCCAGATGGCAAGAAATCCGCCGTGAGTTGCTTCGCTGAAAAGTTTTTTTAGTCGCACGGAAAAGCTTTTCCCTGGGACTGTCGAGAAAAAGTTCACGTTCAGACGAAGCTGCTGACCCATCTCGCGAAAAGATGTCAAAAAGAAGCCTCGAACCGCCCCCATCGTCAGCCCATACGTAATTTGCTGAAAAGATAACGTCGCGATCCGCTCCAATCCAAGCTCTCGGCGAAGGCGATCCACCATTAGTGGGTTGGCGGCTTCTTCTGGCGGTAATTTTGCGCGCCTTGCTGCGATGGTCTCTAGATTTTGGCGTTTAATTTCAATTATACCGCCGCAGGCAATTGGCTCAGCAAGGCAGGGATAATAGAAATCCATGAGATGCGTTCCGCTCTGGGTGCTAAAAACCGGTGCGCCATAAAGAACGTAGTTATTCGCAAGCCGTGGCATTGCGAACAGTCCCATGATGAGGATCGGGAGACATGCCAGAAGAAAGGCTCGCCAAAAACTTCCTGCGGATTTCAAAATCAGATAAGAGAGGGCGGGCAGCAAAAAAATTGGGAAAAATTGAAGAACCGGACGCGTCATCAGGGCTAGTCCGAAACAAATTCCTGCCGCAACAAGATAGGTCTTTATGCATTCGCTTCTTGCAGCCCAAAGCGATGCACATAATCCCCACGTGAAAAACATCATGAAGAGCGTGTCCGTAAGAACAATCGCCGCGTAAACCACAAAGACCGGCCAGAAGACAGCCAACATTGCAGCAGGCCACGTTAAGCGCCGATCGACCGCACGGGCGGCAAGAGCTATGCCCAGAACCGTGAGGGAATCGACCGCCGCCTGGGCTGCCGTGATGGTCAGATGCTGGGCTTCACCAAAAATCCATATGAGGAAAGCTAGAAAATACGGGTAAACCGGCATGCGGTCGGTATCTGGGGCCGGCGCGCCATCGAAAAGTTCCCGGAGGGTAGGGAGGCTTTCGGCAAGGTTCATATAAATAATGGAATCGTTCATTGTGAAGCTGCCGTCCATCAGGAAGATCATGGCCTGATAGGCAAGCCGAACGGCAGTTGCGCCGATGAGGAGAAGAAGAATTTGGGGAAGCTTCATCTTTTACCAAGCCGCGAGATGGCGGGCGCGCCTTTCGCTTTTCTTACGTGATTATTCTACGAACCGCGTTGATAATCCGGTCCTGCGTATCTTCTTTTAGATAAGGGTGCATGGGAAGGCTGATAACTTTTTCTGCCAAACGCTCGGACACGAGCGTGCCGCCGGGTGCCGTTGGGTAATCCGCGTAAGGCGCAAGATCGGTAAGCGACACGGGGTAATGGATGGCCGTCGGGATGCCAACTTCCCTTAGCTTTTCTGCGAAAATATGCCGGTCTTCAATTTGGATCGTATATTGCGCCCAGGCCGAACGGGCCTCGGGCATAAGCTGCGGCGTTTCGACGCAATCGCGAAGTGCCGCTTCGTAGCGTGCGGCGATGCGCTGCCGCGCGGCAAGCTCCTCGTCGAAAATAGCAAGTTTTTCAAGGAGAACCGCTGCTTGGAGGGTGTCCATCCGGCCGTTGATGCCGACATGTTGGAAGCGATATTTTTCTTCGCCTTCGCCATGCACGCGCATCCGCCGCATGGTTTCTGCAAGGGTGGCATCGTCCGTGAAAACGGCGCCGCCGTCGCCATAGCAGCCCAAGGGCTTTGCTGGATAAAAGCTGGTTGTGGCAATCGGCGCCAACGCGCCGCACTTTTTTCCCTGAAACGTTCCGCCGAAACTTTGGGCCGCATCTTCGATAAGCGGCAAGCCTTCTCGCGTGGCCAATTCCGTAAGCTGTGCGTAATCCGCTGCCTGCCCATAGAGATCGATGGCCAGGATTGCCGCCGGGCGAAGGGGGCCGTGCTGCTGTTCCGCGATGGCCGTGGCAAGCGATGCCGGGTCCAAATTGAAGCTTTTTGGGTCGACGTCCACGAAAACTGGCGTCGCACCAAGCAACGCCGTCATCTCTGCGGCTGCGACAAACCCGAAGGCGGGCATGAAAACCGCATCTCCTGGCCGGATGCCATAGGCAAGCAGCGCCAGCAAAATTGCATCCGTGCCGCTCGCGCAGGTAATGACGTGCTGTACGCCGACATAGCTAGCAAGTCGGCGTTCAAGCTCGGCGACTTCGGGGCCCAGGATAAATGCGCCATGGGCCATTACCTTTGCGATGGCGGCATTCACACGATCGGCAACCCGCTCGCGTTGGGTCTGCAAATCGATAAAGGGGATCGGTTCGGCGTTCGGTTTTGCTGACAAGGTAATTTTGATTTTCCACGCTACGCACTTCGGATGAAAGACCCGGAGTGCAAAATTAAAGAAAATATCCCGTCGAACGAAGCGTTACGCGGCGTCGACGGCCTCAATTGGGACTTCGAGGCGCACCTCGCGTCCCAACAAATTCAACAACAGCACAACCCGCTGGTCGATCGTCATGCGTTCGTAAATGCCGACCTGCTCGGCAAAAGCGCCATTAATGAGGCGAAGCGGCGCGCCGCGCTCAAGAAGCAGCAGGCTCGCCAGCGTTAGCAGGCCGTCCGGGCGTTCCTGGCTTTGCAAATTCGCAACCGTTCCTTCCGGCACCGGGGCAGGGCGATCGCCAAAGGTGATCAGCCGTTCCACGCCGACCGTGCCGTTGATGGCACGCCAGCGCGCATTGTCCATATCCATGGCAACGAAGAGGTAACGCGGGAAAAGGGGCGCGGCGATGCGCTCTTCGCGTCGCGCGTGCCGGCGCGTTTTGGCAAAACGGGGCAGATAGACTTCAAAGCCCTGACGGCGAAGATGGGCGGCCGCCTTCGTTTCGCCATGGGCATGGGTGCGCGCAACGAACCACTGTTTCATTTCGCGATCTCCGTCACATCTTCGCCATTTTTCTTCAGCGCCTCGCGCGTGACGTGCAGCAAGGGCGGTGTCAAAAGGCGTTCGGGCGCGAATTGCGCTTTCAACGCATCGAAGGCAGCTTGCGGATTTTGAATATCGGTAATAAGTACGGCATCCGCGGCGGGGATGTCCTCCAGGCTTGTTACTACCGGCAGGCCCGCAATTTCCTGTTCGTTGCGGCCGGGTGCCAGGATGGC
>JAJFGH010000031.1 GCA_021776275.1 Alphaproteobacteria bacterium
CCGTGCTCGCCCCAGAACCCTTCCGGATCCTCGATCGAACGACGGTACATTTCCCGATAGCCTTTTTCGTTCACCCAGGCGGATTTTGCCAAGGCTTCGGGAACGGGAATCACAAGATGTTCGGACATGTTGGCGGTTTCCTTCCCAGCTTTCGGTTTTTTGTTCCGGCTAGTTTAGGGGATCGCGGCGCCATCGCAAGGCTGGCTAGGGCTTCCCCATTTCAAGGTATATTTTCCCGGCTTCAATGCGAAGCGGTAGGTTTTCCAAGGCTTTACCCGCGCACGGGCCGGCGATGCAATGGCCGTCCTCGATCTGAAATTGGGCGCCATGGGTCGCACATTGAAGGTGCGTTTTTTCAAGATTGAGGAAACGATCCGGCGTCCAATCAAGGGGCGTTCCCTGGTGGGGGCAGCTATTCCGGTAGCCATATATTTTCTTCCCCCGCCGCAAAAGAAGAACCGCGCGCGGGTGGCGTTCGTTTGGAAGCGGAAACCCCTTTGCTTCCTTCTCTGGAACGTCGTCCACCCGGCAAAGAAATTCGTCCGCCGTTTCGTAGGGCGGTGCGCTCATGCCGTCGTCTCGGCCATGGCGCAAATCCGTTTCCAGGCGGCGGCATCGATGGGCATGACGGAAAGCCGCGATTGGCGAATAAGTGCAAGCTCCGAAAGTTTCGGATCTTGTTTAATCGCGTCCAGGGTTACGGGCTGCTTCAATGTCTGGATGGCTTTTACGTCCACCATGCCGAAACGCCCGGATGCATCCGTTGGGTCCGGGTAATATTCCTTGACGATTTCGACAATGCCGACGATCCGTTTCTCATTCACGGAATGGTAGAAAAAAGCGCGGTCGCCCTTCCGCATCGCTTTCATATTGTTGCGTGCCTGGTAGTTGCGGACCCCATCCCAGTGCTCCGTTCCGGCCTTTTGCTGGTCGTCCCATGACCAGGCGCCAGGCTCGGACTTTAAAAGCCAATATTTCATCGGGTCCCCCATATTTGTGTGCGAACGAAAAATTGCGCTACGGCAGCTCTTCGCCATAGGGCCGGGCAAGCAAATCCTCAATCGTCCGGTCGATGTCGGCGCCATGATGGAGCACGTCGCGAACCGCCATCGCAATCGGCATGTCTACGCCGAAACGCCCAGCCAGTTCGGGGATGGCCCGCGCGGTAAAAACGCCTTCCGTGACGGCTTTGCGCGCGCCAAGGATCTCGGCAAGCGGCTTGCCTTCGCCAAGGGCGACGCCAAGGGAAAGGTTGCGGGATTGACGGCTGCTGCAGGTAAGGGTGAGATCGCCCAGGCCCGAAAGCCCCATGAAGGTTTTTGCCTGGCCGCCGAGGACGACGCCAAAGCGGACGATTTCGGCAAGCCCGCGTGTGATCAGGGCGGCCCGGGCATTGTCGCCAAGGCCGCGTCCCTCGACGATGCCGCAGGCAATCGCCAACACGTTCTTTACGGCACCGCCGATTTGGGCGCCGATCACGTCTTCGGAAAAATAGGGGCGAAAACGGGGGCTGCCGATCGCGTGTTGCAAATGTTTGCCTGTTTCCGCGTCCTTGCAGGCAAGGGTCGCGGCGGTCGGCAGGCCGCGCGCCACTTCCATCGCAAAACTTGGCCCGGACAGCACGGCAAGGGGCGCGTCGGGAAGCGTGGCGGCGACAACTTCGCTCATCAATGCGCCGCTTTTTTCTTCAATGCCTTTTGCGCAAATGACAAGGGGTGTCGCGGGTTTTGCGTGCGGCGCCAAGGCTTCGCAGGTCTTGCGTAGATGCTGCGCCGGCGTCGCCAACAACAGGACGTCCGCTTCCGCAACCATGGCAAGGTCGTTCGTTGCGAGGATGCCGGGGTCCATGGGGATGCCGGGAAGAAACGCCGTGTTTTCGTGGGCGTCCTGGATGGCGGCGACGACCTCCGGCTCGCGCGCATAGAGCAGCGTTTCCCTGCCCTGCCGCCGAACGGCCAGGGCAAGCGCCGTTCCCCAGGCACCGGCTCCAACGATTCCAATCCGCGTCATGAGGTTACTCTAGCATGAATGCCGCTTGGGTCATGGCCGGGGCCGCTCGCCGCCCTTGGCCTGCGCGTTCGGGTCTAGCGGCCAGCGGGGTTTCGGCGCGAAATCGAGGCCATCCGTTTTTCCCAAACGAAGCCGTTCGATGCCTGCCCATGCGATCATCGCGCCATTGTCCGTGCAAAGTTCCGGCGGCGGTACGCAGAGCCGCATGTTCTCGCGGGCGGTAACGTCGGAAAGCCGCGCCCGCAGATAGGTGTTCGCGGCAACCCCGCCGGCAACCACGAAGGCATCGCCGCCCAAATGGCGCGCCCGGAAAAGACGGATGGCGTTTTGCGCGCGATCGACCAGGACGTCGCCGATGGCTGCCTGGAAGGATGCGGCAAGATCGGCAACGGTGTTCGCCTGGTTCCATTCTTCGCCCAGTCGCGTAACGGTCTGGCGAACGGCCGTTTTCAAGCCGGAAAGGGAAAGATTGCACCCCTCGCGGCCTGCCATCGGACGGGGCAGGTCAAAACGTTTCGCATTCCCCGCCTTTGCCGCCTTTTCAATGGCGGGGCCGCCCGGATAGGGAAAGCCTAAAAGCTTTGCGGTTTTGTCGAAGGCTTCGCCCACGGCATCGTCCACC
>JAJFGH010000032.1 GCA_021776275.1 Alphaproteobacteria bacterium
AATACTTAAAGTACCCCAAAGCCGCAAGGTTGATGAAAACGGCTAATGCGAGGATTAGCTTGCGAACATGTGGATTGTTTTTTGCGCCCAATAGGCGGCCAAAACCGTAATTGACGCTAATGGATGCAAGAATAAGCCACAGAAATAAAGGATTCCCGAGCCAGTAAAATATCAGAGAAAAAATTGCCGCGGCGACAACGGAAATATGCCGGTTGTTTGGGAATATTTTGGAAAGAAAATAGAATACGGCCAGCGTTACAGGAAGAAATACGAAGATGAAATCAAATGAATTAAATAGCACTTCTATTTCCCGGATTTTCTCTGCACGTGGGTAGAGCTGTGGTCAGGCAGCGGGCTCATTTGTTATGGGGGCAGTTTCTATAAAAAGTTTTGCTGACGGATGTTGCACGCTTTGAGCCCGTCCTGCCGCGATGGATGCTTTGAAATTCACGCATGAGAACAAGCCTTCGAGGGCTTTTGTTATTCTACCCCATCTCATTTGGCGCAATCTAGTTCGCATTGGAAATGGCGTGCCAGAATGTCGGATAATATGTCGGTGCGTTGGATCATCGCTTTTCTATTCAGATGATTATTTGTGTCATAAAATTTTTCTACATCCCAGAAAAACTGCAGCGGTTCTCCGAGGAATGGAACGTCCCTCGCTTCATAAAAATGGACGACCTCACTGGTTATATTATTGTTACGTAGTTTTTCTGGCCACCAGCCAGGTGGTGGCACCGCAACGGTGCGCACGCCGTTTTCATGCGCCCAGCCGATGAAGTTGCTTAAAGCCTGAACCACGAAGCCTTCAGTCCAGATGCCCTGGTTCTCCAATCCCTGATGCTCCTTCGTAACTTGTTCTAGGGTTTCGGGCGTTCGCCTGTAGGCCTCATTGCCTTCTTTCAAATCCCCATAACGTTTAGATATGGCACACAAGATATTCCTTTTACCGTTTTCGAAGGCGCGGGAGCCTTGACACTCTCGCTCGTAAAAGTGGTTCTCTATGCAGCTTTCATCGAAAAGGCATACGCCAACTGCCTTTGAAGCCTTGGAAAGTCCGGCAAGAGCAACGGACAAGGGGTCCTGGTCAAACAGGAACTTAAGTTTATTCTCATTCGTCGCTTGCCAGAAAAACGGCAAGTCGCATTCAAAAGCAAAGCGGCTGCTCTGCTCTTCTCTGGATTTTTGATAGCCGTGGGCAAGAAGCCAATACGGGATGTCCAGAATAACGACGTCACCAGCAGACAATGACTTTTTTAGATATTCCATGGATACAGAGGGCGGCAATGTTGCAACCGCGCTGAAATTATATATTCGTACGCCCAGACGTGCCGACATGCGCTCTGCCAGAATGCCGTAAAGCGTATTGGAAAAGCCATACACAACCCATTTCGGGCCTTGGATCGCTTTCAGTTTGTTGTACTTATCGGTCGTGAAATCACAATGACTGGGCAGAGGGGCATTTAAGCTCGCTTCGCCTTGCCGGTAGACATTGGCGCCCAGCCAGATGGCAACGATTAGAAACGCGAATGCAACGCTCAAGCCCGCCCATTTGAAAAGAGAGAAAATTTCCTCTTTAAAATTCAAAATAGATGAACTCCTTCTGCCCTGCGCCTTCTAATGTGGCCGCGAAGATCGAAACGGCGCAAATTGCTGTCAATAGAGCCAGCCTGATCGTCTGCCGACGAGATATGGCTGGAATGTCTTCGCTTGTTGAAATGCGAGATCTATTGAAGGACAAATTTTTTGGAGGATCAGTATGCGCGACAGGAAACGCTGACAATAGCTGCAGTACGTTGGGCAGAAACAGTACGCAGAAGACCGCCAGCGCTGTGTAGAAATCATCTATTTTAAGATCACGGATAATTTCGCCGATACGAAGACTCGTAAGCTGGCCATATATTTGCACGGCCTCTGCAAGGCTTTCGGCCCGGAATAAGACCCAAAGAAGCGTTACTGTAAAGAACGTTATGAAACGCAAGGCTATCCTTGTGGTGTGCAAGGGAATGGCCCCATATTCTTCGAAAAGCTCTCCAGGGTTTTTTCCGCGCACTACGCGGCGCGCAAAATGGGTGATGGCTAGCAAGCCACCATGTGCCGCGCCCCAAACAACAAATGTCCAGTTTGCGCCATGCCACAATCCGGCGAGTATCATAACCGTAAGAATATTGATGTATTCGCGTAAGCGGCCGACGCGATTCCCTCCCAGTGGGATGTAAAGGTAGTCGCGCAGAAAACGAGATAGCGTGATGTGCCAGCAGCGCCAGAATTCAACGATGCTCACAGCCTTATAAGGTGAGTAAAAGTTAATTGGCAGCCGGAGGCCGAACATGCATGCCAATCCCATTGCCATTTCGCTATAGGCTGAGAAATCAAAATAGATCTGTAATGAAAAGCTCAGCACGCCACGGGCAGTGGATACTGGGTCCGTTAGCCCCCCTCCTGAAAATACGGGGTCGCTGATGGCGGCAAAATAGTCAGCGATGACAATTTTCTTGAAGACGCCAATCAAAAATAGAATCAGGCCGATCTGTATTTGCCTGACAGCACCTGGGCCAAAGGACAGCTTTTGTAGCTGCGGGATGATTTCTTGATGGTAACAAATAGGTCCTGCGATCAATTGCGGAAAAAAAGTAATGAACGCTAAATAATCCACGAATGATTCGGCGTTTTTCCTATTTCTGTAGACATCAACGACATAGGCAATCTGCTGGAATGTCCAAAAAGAAATGCCTAATGGGATGATCAAGGTTTCGGCGCGCCAATTATTTCCTGATAGGTCGGCGACGATTTCAAGGCCGAAATTCTTGTACTTAAAATACCCCAGTAGAAGTAGGTTCGCGGCAACGCAGACGAAAACAAGCAGTTTTTTGGCGTGCAATCTGCTCAAATGAAGCACGGCGGGCCATGAAAATGAGTGTGCCAACATGGTCCCAACAAGCCAGTTAAGGCATATTGAGCCCATCAGCAGTGGCAGCAATTTCCAGTCCCACCAGCCGTAAAAGATGAGAGAAAAAATAATCAGAACAAGCAGGGAAAGTTTTCTGCAAAAAAATAAGGACAGGAGAAAAACCGCCAAGGCTGACGGTAGAAAATAAATGGAGAAAATATAGGATTGAAACAGCATGGTCTCGCCCAAGTCTAGCAAGTGAGAATTGTTAGGCTTTTTCCACCATTGCCCTAATTATTTATTCGACCTAGTGCATTAATAATTTAGAGTATATCGAAGGCAATCGACGATCTAAAAATATTTGATGCTTGCGTGCCCACTCAGTAAAAGAATGCTGGTTTCGATCCATGCTACTCTCATTATGACTTGGGTTTTTTCCCGAATATTTTGTCACAGCCAATGTTTGGAAATCGCCTAGATGCGCGAAACACTCATCTTATTTAAAGAGGCCCTGTTCAGCTGGCGAGTCTGGTGCCTGCAGGGCTGGCTCGATTTGCACGCCCGTTACCGTCGAACCACGTTTGGGCCCTGGTGGGTTACCCTGGGTACGGGGCTTGCCTTGGGCGGCATGGGCACCGCGTGGAGCGTAATTTTCGGAATGAACCTGCGCGAGTTTTTTCCATACATGGTTGGGGGCTACATTACCTGGATGATGTGGGCGGAATTTTTGACAGTAGGGTGCGGCACATTCAAAAATTCACCGGCCAACATGGTCATCAAAAATATTCCGATGAATGCCTTTTTTCATCCGTTCCGACAGACGATGCTAACGATGATATCGTTTGCCCATAATATCGTCGTTTTTATCATTACGGCCCTCATTGCCCAGTCGACGGATTTTTCTTTATGGATATTAATGGTCGTTCCCGCACTGATTTTGACTTTTTTCATTGGTGTTTGTGTTACGACAATATTTGGAATGGTGGGTGCTCGATTTGCTGATTTCGAGCTGGCCGTAACGTCACTTATGGTTTTCTTCTTCTTGGTAACGCCCATCATGTGGCATGCAGATGGCGAGGGTGCCCGAGGATGGATTGCCCTTTTAAACCCGATGGCGCATCTGATCGAGATTGTCCGGGCGCCTCTCCTCGGACTGCCACCCAGCCCGATATCCTGGGGGGTTTCTATAGGCCTTACTCTGCTCAGTTTCATGCTGATGATTTGGCTCTACAAAACCAGAGGACATCGCATTATCTTCTGGATATAGTGGCAAAATATTTGCGCCATCCTGTACGCATTTCTTTAATTGAGCGCCCCTTTTTCGGGGCTGAATCATGGCAGAAATTACACTGGAATCGGTCTGCTTGGATTTCCCGGTTTACCAGGGAGGCGCCAAATCTTTCCGCAATATAGCTCTGAAGGCGTCGACAGGTGGGATCATCAAGCATTCCGAAAGCAATGTCGTCACGGTTTCAGCATTGCAGGATATCAATTTCAGCCTGAAACCAGCAGATTGTGTTGCAATAATCGGCCCCAATGGGGCAGGAAAATCGACGTTGCTTCGAGTGATGGCGGGTCTCTATAGACCTACAAGTGGCCGAGTCGTGCTGCAGGGCAAAATTGCTACTCTTTTTGATCTGAGCATTGGCCTTGAAATGGACGCAACCGGTATGGACAATATCAAATTTGCTGGTTATTCGCGGGGCTTGTCGAAAGAGCAAATTGGAGTGGTTAGGGAAGAGATCGCCGAATTCAGCGAACTGGGTGAATTTCTGGATCTTCCCCTACGGACATATTCAACCGGTATGCTGACGCGCTTGATATTTGGTATTGCGACCGCTGCTACAGGGGACGTTATCCTGATTGATGAAATTTTTGGTGCAGGGGATAGCGCGTTTATCAAAAAAGCTGAAGCACGCATGGAAAAGTTCATGGGAGGATCAAAAATCATTGCCTTTGCAACGCATTCCAATAGCTTGGCACGGAAATTTTGCAATAAAGCAGCATATTTAAGCGGCGGAAAACTAATCGAATTTGGCGATTTTGATACCGTCGTCGCCACATATGAAGGCAGGGATTAATGCTAGGCATGCTTCAATATGCGTTCGACAAGGCTATGAAGCCATGGGCATAAAATATGCCGCCAAGAAGGCTGGAAAAAAAATACTGCTGCTAATCCCAGGTTTTCGAGGGTGGTATAGAGGTGTTTCCAATGAGCTCGGTCGTCTTAGATATGAAAACAATGAATTGCGCGCGCAGCAAGGCGGCATTGATCCTGTCATTCCGATTGCTCCAATGCGCGAAGGTCAGCTCGAGCTGGATGTAAATAATGTTCTGGAATTCTATGAGCAATCATTCAAAGTCTTAAAAAAGTGGGATGTGAGCCAAAAGATCCCCAATCAGGCCAAATTTAATATTGAAAGATATCTTCGATCTCAACCCAGATATGATTCTGCGTTTCGGGCAGCTTTAGTACAAATAAGTGATCATGCAAATTTTGAAGAGCTTGTTGCCCGACTTGAAAGTTTTCTGCATGTATTTTCTGATAGCGCCCAGCTCCATAATAGCCTCGGTGTTCTGTATTTTTTTCAGGGACGCCTTCTATCGGCATCCATAAGTTTTTCTGCCGCGGTTAAGCTTGACGGGGAATTCGAGGAAGCCCGACAAAATCTTGTCATGGTACGGCAATCCATCTCCTCGTGTTTTGAGTGGAATCGCTAGCGTGAAGATACTTTTTTTTAATATCGAGCATTACCTTCCCTTTGAGCAGGAATCTCAGAATTATCAGGCTCGCCTGCCGATCATTCATTGCGGTCAGGACATTGAATATCGCGACCACGTTCATCAGCGCGATTTAATAAAATTTGGGCGGGATGTAACCGAAGAAAAGGCATTAGCTGCGGTCGATGATTTTAAGCCGGACGCCATCGTATATTTTCAATGCTGGCGCGATCATGATCTGTCAGCACATTTTTTTCAGGCGGTCCGTGATCGCGGTGTTCCCATTATTTCTTTTATCTGGGATTCAAATATCCGGAACCGTTCTAATGAACTAATGCTTTTTCAATATTCTGACTGTTTGCTAAATACGGATTCCATCGATGCTCATCTGCGCTGGCGCATCCTTGCTGATCTGATTGCTCCAGAAAAATTAATCGGCTTGGGTATGGGGCTCTATCACATCCCGAAGCCAAATTTACGCATGGAAAAGGAACACGATGCCGTCCTTCTTGGCAGCATGGAAGGAGAGCGGATCGACTTTGCAGATGAATTAGGGGGTAAATTGGAAAAACGCGGCATTAAGCTGTCGACCATGGGCGGCTTGATGGGGTTGGTTGATGGCAAGGTTGGTATAGAGGAGGTTCGGAAAACAACTTATCTGGATTGGGATGAATATGATCGCATAATCCGGACAAGCCGCATATGCATTAGCAGCCAAACGTCGCAAAGCCGCTACCAGGTAAAAGGAAAGGTTTTCGAGATTATTGGGCGGGGATCGTTTTGTCTTACAGATCGAAGCCCTGATTTTCTAAAGGTTTTTGACGGCGTTCCGGTTGCCGCTTATTCGACGGTCGATGAATGTGTTGAGCAGGTTGAGCACTTTCTAAAGCTTGATAAGCAGCGCGAGGCCGTTGCCCAACACTGCTTTAACTGGTTCCAGAATACCCTGTCGCCGTCACCTTATTTCTACACGCTTTTGGACATTGTTGTGAATGGTCACGGGGAATTGCCAACTTTGCCGGCTATCGAATTGGAATATGAGAAGCTAAAGAAAAATAAGGATTTGATACTGCCCATTGTAGCAGATGCCTGCTCATCGCTGGTTGCTGTGCCAAAACCATGATTCGGCCGCCCTCTCATGTTTTTACATACTTGATGCAGAGTAGACCGTGCCACTAGAGACCGTCACAAAATTAGCTAGAAATATACGCCAATATATTTCGCGAATGTCCCCGCCTCAGAAGATGCGTGTCGCAAGGGCGCTTGAGTTAATCCTGCAATACATACCTAGCGAGGTCGGAATTCTTGATGCGGCCAACACACAGTGGGTGCCGCCCGATGCATCAAATATTTCACAAAATAAATCTCGCCTTTTCTATTTAAAAGGCGAGATTTACCACCTGCTAGGCATGCTTGCGCTTGCCCTTAAAAATTTTAAAGCAGCATATGAAGCGGGTTGGGAAAGCCCGGAGCTGTTTAATCAAGTCTCCCACCTGCTTGTTGTAGCGAAGCGTTATGACCAGGCAATCGATTTTCTGGATCGTGGCTTGAAACTCTATCCGGAGGACCCGGGCAAACGGAATGGATTAATTGATCGTCGCTCTTGCATCATGTTCGAGCGCGCTGCCGCAATGGGGGGAGAGAACTCCCGCCTTTTTTTCCCCAACGAAGTAGATTTGAACGCGGATGACACCGTAACAATCGAGTACCCGGTCGAAGATTTCAAGACGATGCTTGATGGATGGGAAGAGATTGCATTGCTTCGTCATCATGCGGAGGTTTATGAGGAATACTTTAAATGTTCGCATGTAATACCGGAGGATTTATTATGGAATCTTATTGGGTTGGTGAAAGTCAGGCAATTCTACAAATTATTTCGATATCTCACCATTGGACTCGATAATGACCTCAAAATTAGAATCTTTTTTGGGCAGATTCTTTCCCTTTGTAGCACCAATGCATATGCGCAAAAGTTTCAACGCTTAACGTTAGAGCGTCTCAAGCGGGAATACGCTGAATATGAAAATGAGCATCGTTTGAATGTTAAACGAGGGCCGTTTGCAAGCTATGACTGCAAAATTTTAGCGCCAACCAGTTTCGAAGACTTTGCTTGCAGGATTGGCGCGCCAGTCAAGCGAGTTTCTATCGACCCGATAAAGATAGATAAGCCCGTTATGCTAGGCGCCAACAGAAGCATTTCCCACGAGAAATGGCAATCTGAGAAAGGACTCATGCTTCTTGAGGGTGCAGATATGGAAGTGATTGTATCGGGGCATGAACTCGGATTTTGCCGGCCCATGTCATGCGATAAATATCTTTTTGAGCGGCCCTATGAAGGCCTCTATGTGCCGGGCGCTGGATTGCATCCCATCGAACGCGCCAGGGGTGCCTGGCGCAAGGATTCATTCGCTTTGTTAAATCGTGCATGGTTTGGCAGGGAGGAAATATCTACGCCATGTGTTTATCTGGGCGGAACCCGAAACTTCGGGCATTTCGTTCATGATTTGCTGCCAAAAATTCTGTCTCTTGAGGCGCATGGAATTGGATCCGATATTCCTATCCTGACCTGTTTTTTGAATGACGATATCCGCGCTATTCTTGGCATGTTCTTTCCCGATCGCACATTCATCGATCTGGCCGATGGCCCGGAGTTCTCATCTGGAAACTGGATCTGGAAGAATAAGAAACGGGGGATTATATATCGCCTCAGAGATACAACTTTGCCAAGCCGTGTTTCTTATAGCTATGCCCACCCACTTCTGCAGGAAAGAACGGCCGCTTGGCTGAGGTCGCGTGGTGAGTACTCATCGAAACGTCGGCGCTTCTACCTTTCCCGTCGCGATCAATCGGGTGGCCGACGCCGGGTCGACAATGAAGAAGAGCTTTTAGCCGCGCTTAAAAACCACGGATTTGAAGAGATCTGTCCGCCCTTGATGGACGTGCAGGAATTAGCAAAGGTGATAAACCAAGCGGAAATCGTTGTTAGCTCTATTGGGTCCCAGGATTCTGCGCTCATCTTTTGCCGGCCCGACGTGAGGTGGCTGGAATTGTGGCCACAAAGTCGACGGGGGGAGCATACCTACAATCTGCAGTCTTCCATGTTTTATTATTCAACCGCAGACCACAGGCGGGTTTATGGCACGGATCTGCGTCATGTCTATGACCAGACGATCGCTATTTTTGATGTTGAGGAAATTATGGGCGTGGTAACGGACATGCTAGGCGAACAGCAGTCGCAACAGAAATCGGCATGATCCGTCTGTCGATCGTTATGCCGACGTTGAATGGTGAGGCTTTTTTGCAGAAGGCCATCGAAAGTACACGTCAAAGCATACCGTATGGACTTGAACTGGAATATATCGTGGTCGACGGTGGCTCTGTCGACCAGACACTTCCCATCGTTAACGCCTATCCGCATATTCGGCTGATTGAAGACAAAGGCACAGGGCCAGCCAACGCACAGAATATAGGGTTGTTCGCCGCTACCGGCGATTATGTATTGTTTTTGATGTCCGATGATTTGCTCGCTGCTGATGCCTTGCGTGAATTCCATGCCTGCGCTACAGCGCGTCCGGATGTCATGATCTGGACAGGCGGCATTGATTTCTTTTCAACGGATTCGAAGGGAAATGTTTTGGCCCACAGCCATTTGCCTTCTCCATTGGATGGGCGGCTGGAACTAAAGCCCATTCTCTATGGTTCGCCTATGCTGCCATCCAGGTTTTTTAAGCGCTCCCTGTTTGATGCGATGGGGGCGTTCGACGAACGCTACCAATTTTCGAATGACCGGGAATTGATGGCACGACTTTATTTTTCTGCCTGCCAAAGTGGAAGTTTGGCCTCAACGATTTGCCGGTTTAGGATCCATGCCGGATCTAGGACCATGGGCGGAGATGTTGAAAATACTATTTCCTACATCAAGGAGCATTTGGAATGGTCCTGGCATATTTTTACCCATACCAAAAAAAATCTGCCCGAATCATGTATGATTATTTGTTGGATGTTTTATGAAGTGTTACGGCTTGTTCGCTATAAACTTGCACTTTTTCTAAGAATCTAGAAAATAGCATGTCTTCCATGGGCTAAGGGCTCCCGGCATTGAACATAAGGAAAGCGTGGGCCATGGATTGCCCACGTAAAGTCTACGGATAGATATCGAATGATGGTTTACCCAGGCGATAGCGCTCAAACCATCTCGTCAGTTAAAGTCAGCGTCATTATTCCGTTTTACAACCGGGCCGATCTGATTGGGCGTGCTGTTGAAAGCGTTTTGCGACAGACTTATAAAAATTTGGATATCATCCTTGTTGATGATGCCTCAACCGATGAGGGGCCATCCATCGTTGAGGCGTTCCGCGACCCAAAAATACGTCTGATTACACGCGAACGGCGTGGTGGCGCCGGTGCAGCGCGTAATTCCGGTATTCGTTTTGCCGAGGGTAACGTTTTGACCTTTCTGGATTCCGATGATCAATGGTTTCCGGAAAAAATTTCCACGCAAATGGCGGTCCTGAAAAATCCTGACAATTTCGCGCCGGGGGTCGTTTGCAGCTTTACGGTGATTGAGAAAGACTCCCAACGTAATCTAGCCCCCCTTGATAATAGACACCGTCTGATTCGCCAATTGGAATGGGGATGCGCTTTGAGCCCCGGCTCAACGTTGATGGTAAACAAGGAAACGTTCGAGGAAATTGGCTATTTTGATGAGTCTTATCAACGTCTAGAAGACTGGGAGTGGCTGATCAGGTATGCGGAAAAATATGAGCTGGTAACGACGCCAGATATTCTGTGCCAAGTGAATAGGATGGATGCGCAGGACCCCGTTCAGGCGCTGGAATCCAGCATCAAGATAGATAGGCAATACCGGGAAAAATTCCGCAAACTTGGTGCATTCCATTATCGTCGCTTTCGCTCCAGCATTTGCGTCGAACAATCTGCATCCTATTATCGCGCTGGTCGTTTCACGCAGGCCTGCTTCTATTTTTTAGCGTCAGTTTTTAACTACCCCTTGAGGAACCTATCGTTTTATAAGCACACTTTTCTCCGTGCTTTGGAGTTGTTCTCTGGAAAGCTGCGGGAGCTAAGGGGGTGAACTGTGCCGTATCTGCTGCAATCAGCAGCACATCAGACTGGCATGGTCCGTCAGAAGCCCTGCTAACGATAGGCTTGCACCTGACTTCTATGGAGAATGACGTCCACTTCCTGACAATAAAGGCGGCATAAATGGTAAATCCAGATAACGTGGCTGATGTTGCTGCGCTCTATGAAAGGATCTACTTGATCCGGCGTGTGGAGGAGGAAATCATCCGAATCTATCCGACCGATAAGGTAAAGAGCCCTGTGCATCTTTCCATCGGCCAAGAATCCGTATCGGTTGGTGTGTGCAGCAATTTGCGATCGCAAGACATCGTTTACGCGACGTATCGTGGTCACGCCGCCTATCTGGCGAAGGGCGGAAATCTGAACAAGATGTTTGCGGAACTTTATGGGAAGGTCGGCGGCTTTGCTTCCGGCAAGGCTGGATCCATGCACTTAGGCGATATAGACGCCGGCATGATCGGCACCTCGGCGATCGTATCGACATCCATTCCGCTGGCGGTTGGGAATGCCTTGGCCATGCGCATGCAGGGCCGGGACGTAGTGACAGTCGTGTTTTTTGGCGAGGGAGCAACAGACGAGGGCGTTTATCATGAAAGCCTCAACTTTGCATCCCTGAAAAAATTGCCAATCCTGTTTGTTTGTGAAAACAATTTCTATGCCATCTATTCTCACGTCCGAGATCGCATGCCAGATGCAAATATTTGCGAGCGTGCCAACGCTTACCGCATCCCTGCAAAAAAGATTGAGGGTGGTGATATTTTCGCGATTTGCAATGCTGCTCGCGACAGCCTGGCTGCCATTAATGCGGGAGAAGGGCCGCAATTTTTGGAATGCATGACCTATCGCTGGCGTGACCATGTGGGGCCGGGTGAAGATCGGCATATTGAATACCGCCCGGATAGCGAGCTGGATCGTTGGATTAAAGACGACCAAGTTGCTCGTCTGGCAGGCATGCTCGATGCGGCAACACGCGATAAAATCGAATCATCTACTAACAGCAGGATAGCTGCCGCAGAAACTGCGGCTGAGGAAAGTCCTTTCCCGGATCCGGAGATCATGTACACAAATGTCTATCAGTGATCGTTCCATTAGCTACGCCACGGCGCTCTACGAGGCTACGCATCAAGAGATGAGCCGCGACCCAAGCGTCTTTGTCTACGGCTTGGGCGTAGATGACGCGAAGGGTATGTACGGTTCAACAATGGCCTTGCACAGGGACTTTGGTCCAGAACGTTGCTTTGACACCCCTCTGGCGGAAGATGCCATGACCGGGGTCGGGATTGGCGCTGCCATCGCCGGCATGCGCCCAATCCACGTCCATCAGCGCATGGATTTTCTTCTGCTTTGTATGAATCAGCTGGTCAATATGGCGGCAAAGATGGGGTACATGACCGATGGCGCCGTCAAGGTTCCGATGGTCATACGAGGCATCATTGGACGAAGTTGGGGGCAGGGAGCCCAGCATAGCCAGGCCCTGCACTCCTTTTTCATGCATGTGCCCGGCATCCGAGTTGTTGCACCGACAACACCATACGATGCGAAAGGCTGTATGATCGCAGCCATACGGGACAATAACCCAGTCGTGTTTATGGAACATCGAATGCTCTACAACAACCAGGGAATTGTACCCGAAGAGCCATTCGAAGTGCCCTTTGGCCAAGCTAGAATTTTAAGCGAAGGCGATGACATCACGATACTCGGGATTAGCCATATGGTAGTCGAAGCTCTGCGCGCCAAGCACCTGCTTGAGAAAGTCGGTATCGATGCAGAGGTCATCGATCCGGTTAGCCTGGCACCTCTCGATATTGACACCATTCTGCGTTCGGTTGAGAAAACCGGCCGCTTGTTGATCGTTGATACAAGTTGGTTGCATTGTGGTGCCAGCGCGGAGATCATCGCGCAAATTTATGAACGGCAGCAGGGTTCCCGGCACTTTCTGGCTCGAAGGCTTGGCTACCAGGAAACGCCTTGCCCAACAACTAGGTCGTTGGAGAATGTTTATTACCCCAGTGCCAAGAGCATTGCCTTGCGTGCCTATGAAATGATGGGTAACGACGTTGCATCCTGGGTGCCTGATGAGGTTGAGGCTGTGGAAATAGCGGAATTCAAAGGGCCCTTTTAGGGCTTATCGCTTTGATTGCTTCAATCAAAGCGATAAAACTCTGAATAATTAGATTCGCATGCGATGCGAGACAATGTGACGCCTTCGGATATGTAACGAGAGCGGTATGAGCCGAGAATCAGAACTTCGTAATAACGTTTACGATGCCATCCAGGCCTATTGCGATGAACAGCACAATTTCAGCTTCAATGCTGAGAAGCCCGTTGTGCGTCTCCATGAGCCGACATTTGGCGCCGATGAAATCAATGCCGCCGTAGACTGTATGCTGAGTACCCACGTAACGATGGGGAAAAAAGTCAAAGCCTTTGAGCGGGAATTTTCCGATGCCTTTGGTTGGCGCCATGGCGTCATGAATAATTCAGGATCGTCCGCTAATTTGCTGGCCATCGCTGTGCTGGCGAATCCCTTGACGGAAGATGCCCTGAAACCGGGCGACGAGGTTATTGTGCCGGCCCTGTCATGGTCGACCACGGTATGGCCTTTAATTCAGTGTGGGCTGATCCCTGTCATCGTCGATATTGATCCGGACACCCTGAACATCGATCCCAACGAAATCGAGCGCGCCATTGGCCCTAAAACGCGAGGCGTCATGCCCGTCCATATCTATGGGAATCCGTGTGATATGGAAGCGTTGATCGAAATTTGCCAGCGCAAGAATTTGGTTTTGATCGAGGATTGTTGCGAGGCGCTGGGCGCCTATTACGATGGCTCGGCAGTCGGGACGTTCGGTCGCGTCGGGACGTTTAGTTTCTATTACTCCCACCATATGACCACCCTGGAGGGGGGTATTTGCGTGACGAACGATACCGGTTTGGCGGAATCCATGCGTATATTGCGCGCTCATGGTTGGATCCGCGAAACCGAGAACAAACAGGTCTGGTTGGACAAATATCCCGACGTAGACGAACGCTTTTTGTTCGTCAATGTTGGCTACAACTTACGGGCCACAGAATTGCAGGGCGCCATGGGCTCGGTACAGTTGCCAAAGCTGGCTGGATTCGTGGACATTCGGCGGAAAAACGCAGAGTGGTTTCGCCGCGAGCTTTCCCAGGTCGAGAATTTTTTTGAGTTTCAGGCTGAAACTCCAAAAGGCTATCATTCATATTTCGGGTTTCCCATGAAGGTTGCTATCGGCGCGCCGTTCGATGTTAAGGCCCTGCGTGAGAATTTGGAAAAAAACGGCATTGAAACTCGGCCCATTATTTGCGGCAATATCGCCCTTCAGCCAGCTATGGCCCTCTACGAACATCGCACCGTTGGCAATCTGGCCCATGCAACGGATGTCATGAATCGCGGATTTTCCTTTGGCAACCATCAGGCAATCGATGCCGATGCTCGGAACTATATTCTCGAAAAAATAGCGAATTTTGTTCGCCATGTATCCTGAAGGCTGGAGATAAGCCATGAGCGCTGCCAAGCGAGCCCTGATTACCGGTATCACGGGCATGGTGGGGTCGCATTTGGCCGACTATCTTCTCGAACATACGGACTGGGATATTCACGGCATGTGCCGATGGCGCAGCCCGCTGGAGAACATCACCGCCCTGGTGCCACATATCAATCAGGGTGACAGGATATTTCTGCATTATGGCGATCTTCGGGATTCCTTATCTATTCAGCATGTGGTTCGCGAATCCAAGCCGGATTATGTTTTTCATCTGGCGGCGCAGAGTTACCCAAAAACAAGCTTTGAATCGCCTCTCGATACGTATGATACAAATATCCAGGGTACGGAACGAGTGCTTCAGGCGCTTCGGGAGTATGCGCCCGAAGCGGTGGTGCATGTTTGTGCGTCATCCGAAGTTTTTGGCCGCGTTCCGAAGGAAAAATTGCCCATTGATGAGGAGTGCACATTTCACCCCGCCAGTCCCTATGCCATTTCAAAAGTAGGGACGGATCTGGTCGGTCGTTACTATGCTGAAGCGTATGGCATGACAGTCATGACGACGCGTATGTTTACCCATACGGGGCCTCGGCGCGGAGATGTCTTTGCCGAATCGACCTTTGCTAAACAAATCGCCATGATCGAGCACAACAAGATCGATCCCGTGGTCAAAGTCGGTAATCTGAATTCATTGCGAACCATTGCCGATGTGCGCGATGCTGTACGCGCCTATC
>JAJFGH010000033.1 GCA_021776275.1 Alphaproteobacteria bacterium
TGGGGCCCCAACTGGGAGGAAATCCTTGGCGGCGAATTCGCCAAACGTTCCAAGGACTACAATTTCGATGGCGTCGAGAAGGAGATCTACAGCTCTTTCGAGAACACCTTCATGATGTATTTGCCGCGCTTGTGCGAACACTGTCTGAACCCGACTTGCGTCGCCGCCTGTCCTTCCGGCGCGATCTATAAGCGCGAGGAAGACGGCATTGTCCTGATCGACCAGGAAAAATGCCGGGGGTGGCGCATGTGCGTCTCGGGCTGCCCCTACAAGAAAATCTA
Source organism: Alphaproteobacteria bacterium (assembly GCA_021776275.1). Lineage (GTDB taxonomy): Bacteria > Pseudomonadota > Alphaproteobacteria. The sequence goes on from JAJFGH010000033.1 coordinate 282, forward strand.
TTACAACTGGTCGACGGGAAAATCCGAGAAATGCATCTTCTGCTATCCGCGGATCGAAGCCGGTCAGCCAACCGTATGTTCCGAGACCTGTGTTGGACGCATTCGCTATCTCGGCGTGTTGCTGTATGACGCGGACCGGATCGAGAAGGCTGCCAGCGCGCCCGATACGCAAGACCTTTACGAAGAGCAGCTATCGATTTTCCTGGATCCGAACGACCCCGAGATTGAAGCGCAGGCGCGCCGCGATGGCGTGCCCGAAGCCTGGTTGGAGGCGGCGCGAAAATCACCGGTCTGGAAGATGGCGATGGAATGGAAGGTTGCCTTTCCGCTGCATCCGGAATACCGCACCCTGCCGATGGTTTGGTACGTGCCGCCCTTGTCGCCCATTCAGTCGGCGGCCGCGGCAGGAAAGATGGGCGTCGATGGCGAGATGCCGGATGTGCGCAGCTTACGCATTCCGCTGCGCTACCTCGCCAATTTGTTGACAGCCGGCAAGGAGGAGCCCATCGCGGCCTGCCTCGAACGCATGCTCGGCATGCGCAGCTATATGCGGGCAAAAACCATCGATGGCACCATCGACGAGGCCGTCGCGTCGCGCATCGGCCTCACGCCGACCCAGATAGAGGAGATGTACCACGTGATGGCGATTGCCAATTATGAGGACCGATTTGTCATCCCAACGAGCCATCGGGAGGTCAGCGAGGACGCCTATGATTTACGCGGCTCCTGCGGCTTCAGCTTCGGCAATGGCTGCTCGGGCGGTACCAGCGAGGCAAATTTGTTCGGCAGTCCGCGCAAAAAGACGGTGCGGACACCAACGGAGGCGATGGAATGACGCGGACGCTGAAGGTGCTGTCGATGCTGCTGTCCTATCCCGACGACGCAATCAAAGAGGCGGCGCCTGCGTTCCGCGAGGCGATCGTCAAAGAGGCCTTGCTGCCAGCTTCTGTGCGCGACCGCGTGCTGGAGCTGATCGGGCAGATGGAAGCCCGCGATCTTTATGACCTGCAGGAACGTTATATTTTGATGTTTGACCGCACCCGCTCGCTGTCGCTACATCTTTTCGAGCACCTTCACGGAGAGGGACGCGACCGCGGCCAGGCGATGGTCGATCTGATGGCGCTTTATGAACGCCACGGGTTGGAAATCAGCGCCAAGGAATTGCCCGACTACCTGCCGCTGTTTCTGGAATTTCTATCGACTTTGCCGCTCGACGAGGCGCGCGAGACGCTGTCGCAGCCGCTTCATATTCTTTCGGCGCTGGGCGAAAGACTGCGCAAGCGGGAAAGCCCCTATGCAGGCGTTTTCGCCGCGTTGCAGGATTTGGCAGCGGGCACGCCGGACGACGCCGAGCTCAAGGCGTTGTTGGATACGCCGGATGACGATCCCAACGATCTCGTTGCCCTTGATGCGGCCTGGGAAGCAGAGGCCGTGACGTTCGGTCCCGCAGCTCCCGATCCGGCGAGCGGCTGCCCGAAAATGTCCGACATATTGAAGCAGATGCACACCGACCCGGCGCCACCCAATAGCCCTGCGGGGGATGCGCCCCCGGGCACAAACTGAGGAGACGGTCCAATGGCCGACTATCTCAACACGCTATTTTTCGGGATCTACCCCTATATCGCGCTTACCGTAATGGCGGTCGGTTGCGTTCTGCGCTACGACCGCGAGCCTTATAGCTGGCGGTCCGGATCGAGCCAGCTTTTGCGTCGGCGCCAGCTGGTCTGGGGGTCTAATCTTTTCCATATCGGCGTGCTGATCGTCTTTCTTGGTCACCTGGCCGGGCTGCTCACTCCGATCGAACTGTTCGATGCGGTAGGGATCGGCCATGGCTTCAAGCAGCTAATGGCAATCGTGGTCGGCGGCATCGCGGGCGTCATGTGCCTGATCGGCGGCGCCATGCTGCTGTACCGTCGCCTGGCCGATCCGCGCATTCGGCGCAGCTCGTCGTTTGGCGACATCGCCATTCTGATCCTGCTGTTGCTTCAGCTGATGCTTGGGCTCGGCACCATCCCGGTATCCATGGGGCATCTGGATGGCGGGGAGATGGTCAAGTTCATGGCCTGGGCACAGGGTATCCTTACCTTCCAGTCCGGGGCGGCGCGCCACGTGGCCGATGTGCATTGGGTGTTCAAGATGCATCTTTTCCTGGGGCTGACCATTTTCGTGGTGTTTCCGTTTACGCGGCTGGTGCATATGCTGAGCGTGCCGGTCCGGTATTCCTGGCGGCCGGGTTACCAGATCGTGCGGACGCGCGGATCCCATGACGCGCGTCGTGCCGGCAATCCCGGCGGCGGGACGCCGGCGGAGTAGGGCGCGATCATGGAAACCATCCTCGTCAATGGAACGGAGATAGCGCCGGCCATCGTCGCGGCGGAAATTCAGAATCACCCCGCCGCCAGCGCCGATAAGGCGCATATCGAAGCTGTCCGCGCCCTGGTCGTTCGGGAACTCCTGCTTCAAGAGGCGCGCCGGCTTGGGCTTGAACCGGACCCGATGGTGGACGAGGA
>JAJFGH010000034.1 GCA_021776275.1 Alphaproteobacteria bacterium
CCCGCGAGCGCATCGAACTTCTTCTCGATCCGGATTCCTTCGAGGAATACGACATGTTCGTCGAACATCGTTGCAACGATTTCGGCATGGACAAGCAGAAGACCCCGGGCGATGGCGTCGTGACCGGCCATGGCACGATCAACGGCCGGCTGGTTTTCGTTTTCAGTCAGGATTTCACCGTCTTCGGCGGCTCGTTGAGCGAAACCCACGCCGAAAAAATCTGCAAGATCATGGACCAGGCTATCAAGGTGGGGGCGCCGGTGGTTGGCCTGAACGATTCGGGCGGCGCGCGCATTCAGGAAGGCGTTTCTTCCCTGGCGGCCTATGGCGACGTCTTTCAGCGAAACGTCAACGGCTCCGGCGTCATTCCGCAAATCTCCCTGATCATGGGGCCTTGTGCCGGTGGCGCCGTTTATTCTCCGGCGATGACGGATTTCATCTTCATGGTGAAGGACGCCTCCTACATGTTTGTTACGGGCCCCGATGTCGTCAAAACGGTCACCCATGAAACGGTCACCCATGAGGAACTTGGCGGCGCCGTTACGCACACATCGCGTTCAGGCGTTGCCGATCTCGCTTTTGAAAATGACGTCGAGGCCTTGTTGCAACTGCGCCGCTTCATGGATTTTCTGCCTCCGTCGAATCGCGAAGAGCCGCCAACCTATCCCACCTCCGACGTTTCCGACCGCATCGAGGAATCGCTCGACACGCTCATACCGGCCAATCCGAACAAGCCCTATGACATGAAAGAGCTGATCTTGAAGGTTGCCGACGAGGGCGATTTTTTCGAGATTCAGCCGGATTATGCCAAGAATATCCTGATCGGATTTGGGCGCATCGATGGTTCCACCGTCGGCTTCGTCGCCAATCAGCCGATGGTGCTGGCAGGCTGCCTGGACATTGATTCGGCCCGCAAAGCGGCGCGTTTCGTCCGCTTCTGCGATTGCTTCAACATCCCAATCGTGACCTTCGTGGACGTGCCGGGCTTCTTGCCGGGCACCAGCCAGGAATATGGCGGCATTATCAAACATGGCGCGAAATTGCTGTTTGCGTTTGCCGAAGCGACGGTCCCGAAGGTGACCGTGATTACGCGCAAGGCCTATGGGGGCGCCTACGATGTCATGAGCTCACGCCACCTGCGTGGCGACGTGAACTATGCGTGGCCGACGGCGGAGATTGCCGTCATGGGGCCGAAGGGCGCCGTCGAGATCATTTTCCGGGAGGATGCAAGCGATCCGGAGAAGCTTGAGAACCGCACCGAAGAATACCGGCAAAAATTTGCCAACCCGTTTATCGCTTGCCACCGTGGTTTCATCGACGACGTCATCATGCCGCACAGCACGCGGCGGCGGATCAGTCGATCGCTTGCGATGTTGAAAAACAAACGGGTCAAAGACCCCTGGAAGAAACACTCGAACATCCCGCTTTAGGCATGTCGGCCTCCTCTTTATCGGAAAGCCCTGCCGGGCAATGGGAAACATGCGCTAGGAAGTCCAACGCAGATGATTAAAAAAATTCTGATCGCCAACCGCGGTGAAATTGCCTGCCGGGTTATTCGCACGGCTCAACGAATGGGTATTCGTACCGTTGCCGTTTATTCCGAGGCGGATCAGGACGCGCCCCATGTGTTGATGGCGGACGAAGGAGTTTGCCTGGGGGCGCCGCCTTCTGCCGAAAGCTATCTGGACATTAAAAAAGTCATCAAGGCGGCGAAGGATACGAAGGCGGATGCCGTTCATCCCGGCTATGGGTTTCTTTCCGAAAACCGGGCCTTTGCCGAGGCGCTGGCGAAGGAAAAAATCGCCTTTATCGGGCCGCCGGCGGGTGCGATTGCGGCGATGGGGGACAAGGTTGAATCAAAAAAAATTGCGCAGGATGCGGGCGTCAACGTCATCCCAGGCCATATCGGCATTCTGAAGGACGCGGACGCGGCCCTGAAGGTCGCAAAGGAAATCGGCTACCCGGTCATGGTGAAGGCGTCGGCCGGCGGCGGCGGCAAGGGAATGCGGATCGCCCGCAATGCCGATGAAGTGCGCGACGGTTTCCGTTCGGCGCAGAGCGAGGCGAAATCCAGTTTCGGCGACGACCGGATTTTTATCGAAAAATACATCGACGATCCCCGGCATATCGAAATTCAGGTGCTGGCGGACGCCCATGGCAATGTTATTCACCTTGGCGAGCGCGAATGTTCCATCCAGCGCCGCCATCAAAAAGTGATCGAGGAATCGCCAAGCCCGGCAATCGACGCTAAAACCCGCGACGCCATGGGCGCCCAGGCCATCGCCTTGGCGAAAAAAGTTGATTACCGCTCGGCCGGGACCGTCGAATTCGTTCTCGACGCCAAGGGCGGCTTTTATTTCCTTGAAATGAATACGCGCCTTCAGGTCGAACATCCCGTCACCGAATTGGTAACGGGTATCGACCTCGTCGAGCAAATGATCCGCGTGGCGGCCGGCGAAAAGCTGGCCATCCAGCAAAAAGACGTGAAATGGCAGGGCTGGGCCATGGAAGCGCGGGTCTATGCGGAAGACCCGTTTCGCAATTTCCTTCCTTCCATCGGGCGTCTTGCGCGCTATCGCGAACCGGCGGGCGAGGGCGTGCGCGTCGATAGCGGCGTCATGGAAGGCAGCGAAATCAGCGTCTATTACGATCCCATGATTGCCAAATTGTGCACCCATGGGGTGGACCGCGACGCCGCCATCGCGCGGATGCGCGCGGCCTTGGACGAATATTACATTCGCGGCGTCGGCCAAAACATTGCCTTTCTCGCTGCCGTTATGGCGCGGCCGCGTTTTCTGGAGGGCCGGCTGACGACGAATTTCATCGCCGAGGAATTTCCAGACGGCTTCAGCGGCGCAGACCTTTCCGATGACGATGCCGAGGCGCTGGTTGCCGCGGCGGCAATGATTCACCACCGTTTTATGGAGCGCGCGGCCAGCATCAACGGCCAGATGCCCCATCACGAAGCGGAAGTGGGCCTGGAGTGGACGGTTCTGTTCAACGGCAAGCATTATCCGGCTCGGTTGAAGCCGGAACTCGACGGCTTTGATGTGACGATCGATAAGAAAACCTATGCCGTTCGCAGCCAGTGGGCGCTTGGCTCGCCGATTTTCCGCGGCACCATCAACGCACACCCCATCACCGTTCAGATCGACCGCAATGGGATCGGCTTTCGGCTGATCCATGGGGGTGCAAAAAACGACGTGCTGGTCGTGACGACACGCGGCGCCGCGCTTGCCTCCTTGATGCCGATCAAAGAGCCGCCCGACCTTTCGCGTTTTCTGCTGTCGCCGATGCCGGGCCTTCTTGTTACCGTGCCCGTCGCCCTGGGGCAGGAAGTAAAGGCAGGCGAAGAGCTGGCGGTCGTCGAAGCGATGAAGATGGAAAATATTCTTCGGGCCGAACAGGACTGCACCGTCTCGAAGGTCTGTGCAAAAGCCGGCGACAGTCTGGCGGTCGATCAGGTGATCCTCGAATTTGAGGCATAGCCAATGCCATGGCTGCCCCCTTTCTTGAAAAAACTAGCCCTTGCGTTTAGCGCCGGTGCCCTGGGTGGCCTGGCGAACAGCCTGCTTCTGTGGGCGTTGGGCATTGGCGGCGTGACGGCGGCGCTGGGCGTTGCCATTGCGCCGGAACTCACCCCCGCCTGGCTTTACCCGCGCTTGGTTTGGGGTGGGCTTTGGGGCGGCCTCTTATTGGCGCCCCTGCTTTCTGAGGCCCCCTGGAAGCGCGGCCTTCTCCTTGGCCTTGCGCCTGCCTCGGTGCAGCTTTTCATCGTTTTCCCCTACAAGGCGGAAAAGGGGGTGGCGGGACTTGCCCTTGGCGAGATGACGCCGGCGGTTGTCCTCTTCGTCAATTTGGCATGGGGCGTTGTCGCCGCCATTGCCTACCGTGCGTTTTTGAACAAATAGCGTCATGAAGAAAGTCTTGTTGCGAATTCATGGGCGCGTGCAGGGCGTCGGCTATCGGATGTGGGCGATGGACGCGGCCAAACGGCGGGGCCTTAAAGGATGGGTCCGAAATTGCCGGGATGGCACGGTCGAGGTGCTCCTTGCCGGTGCCGAGGCCAACGTCGCCGACATGCTTGCCGCTTGTCGGCTTGGCCCGCCAGTTGCCGAAGTCACGGAAATCGAAGTTCAGGAAACGGATGCAAAAGTCGGTGACGGCTTCGAGGAACGCGCAACGGTTTAAGCTTCGCCGAAGACTTCCGCGAAGGTCTCTTGCAAGGCGAGGTCCACTTCCGCCGTCGTGACGACAATTCCAAGGTCGGCAAGGGATGTGACGCCGTAATTCGCATTTGCGATGCCGCAGGGGACGATGCCTTGAAAATGATCCAGGGCCGGATCCACGTTCAGGGAAATGCCGTGATAGGTGACCCAACGCCGCACGCGCACGCCGGTGGCGGCGATCTTGTCTTCCCGGCCGCCGCCGCGATCGACCCAAATGCCGATGCGCCCTTCGCGCCGTTCGCCGCACACGTCGAAGCGGGCGAGGGTGCGAAGGACCCATTCCTCGAGATTGTGGACATAGGCGCGGATGTCGGCGCCGCGTTGCTGCAAGTCCAAAAGCACATAGCCGACCCGCTGGCCGGGCCCGTGATAGGTGTATTTGCCGCCTCGGCCCGTTTGGTGGACCGGAAACCGGTCCGGCTCAAGCAGTTCTTCCGCCTTGGCGCTGGTGCCGGCCGTATAAATCGGCGGGTGCTCCAACAGCCATACCAATTCCGGGGCGCCTGCCTCGCGGATGGCGGCCACGCGCGCTTCCATGGCGGAAATCGCCTCGGAATAGGGGATCGGCGTGTCGCTAAAGCGCCATTCCATTTTCATTCTCGGCAACGGCCTCATGGCCTTAGGGTTAGAGTGTCCTTGCGCGGCATTTTTTGATTTGGTATTCCCCCGGGGGGCGTATGGCAAGGGCCATGCGCAAATGTGCGGTCGTGGCGGAATGGTAGACGCGCAGCGTTGAGGTCGCTGTGGGGGAAACCCCGTGGAAGTTCGACTCTTCTCGACCGCACCATTATCAATCGATTTTGATCCCATCTACCGGCAGGTCCGGATCGTTCCGGGAAGGGTGATGCCATGGTCTCGGAAGATTTAGAGAGAAAACGGCAGGAGGCCCCGGCCCAGGAAGACCAGGAAAGC
>JAJFGH010000035.1 GCA_021776275.1 Alphaproteobacteria bacterium
GCATTTCCGTGCCGGCGGGGCTTGGCCCGGAGGGCCTGCCGCTTGGCCTGCAATTGATCGGCCGGGCCTTCGACGAGGCCACGATTTTGCGCGTGGGCGCCGTGCTGGAAGCGGCGGCGCCGGCCATGACCCCGCCAAGGATGGCGCCATGCGTTTGATCGAAGGCACCACCGGCGCGTGGGAAATTGTGGTCGGCTGCGAGGTGCATGCCCAGGTCGTCTCGGAATCCAAGCTTTTCTCCGGGGCGTCCGCGGCCTTCGGGGCCGAACCGAACACGCAGGTTTCCCTCGTCGATGCGGCGATGCCGGGCATGCTTCCCGTCATCAACGCGACCTGCATCCGCCAGGCTGTCCGCACGGGCCTTGGCCTGAAGGCCGTGGTCAACCGCTTTTCGGTTTTCGATCGCAAAAATTATTTTTATCCGGACCTTCCCCAAGGCTATCAGATTTCCCAGTGGAACCATCCGATTGTCGGCAAGGGGGTGGTGCTGGTTGATCTTCCCGATGGCCGTTCGTGCAGCATTGGCATTACGCGGCTGCATCTTGAACAGGACGCCGGCAAAAGCCTGCACGATCAGCATCCGAAGCAGACCTATATCGATCTCAACCGTTCCGGCGTTGCCCTGATGGAAATCGTTTCCGAGCCGGACATGCGCGATGCGGAAGAAGTCGGCGCCTATCTTCGCAAACTTCGTTCGATCCTGCGCTATCTCGGCACGTGCGACGGCAACATGGAAGAGGGTTCGATGCGTTGCGACGTAAACGTTTCCGTGCGCCGTCCCGGCGAGGACTATGGCACGCGTTGCGAAATCAAGAACGTGAACTCGGTCCGCTACGCCATGCAGGCCGTCGAATACGAAGCGCGCCGGCAGATCGACATCATCGAATCGGGTGGCAAGATCGCGCAGGAGACGCGGCTTTTCGATCCTTCGAAGGGCGAGACGCGGCCGATGCGTTCCAAGGAAGAGGCCCATGACTACCGTTATTTCCCGGACCCGGATTTGCTGCCGCTGAAACTTGAAGAAGCCTATATCGAGGAAATTCGCGGCGCCCTTCCCGAACTTCCCGATGAAAAGAAACACCGCTTTATCGCGGAATATGGCCTTTCGCCTTACGATGCCGGCGTGCTCGTCTCCGAGCAGGAATACGCCGCCTATTACGAGGCGGTCGCAGTGGGGCGCGATGCGAAGCTGGCGGCGAACTGGGTCATCAGCGAACTTTTCGGCGCGCTGAACAAGCTTGGCGTCGGCATTGCCGCGTCGCCGGTTTCGGCCGAGGCCCTTGGCGCGCTGATCGGCCTTATCACGGACGAAACGATTTCCGGGCGCATCGCCAAGGAGGTGTTTGCGGAAATGGTCGAAACCGGCAAGGCGCCCGGCGCCATCGTCGAGGCGAAGGGCCTTCGTCAGGTCACGGAACCGGGCGCCATTCGCGAGGTGATCGCCAATGTCATGGGTGCGAACGCCGACAAGGTTGCCGAATACAAAGCCGGCAAGGAAAAGCTGTTTGGCTTTTTCGTGGGCCAGGCGATGAAGGAAACCGGGGGCAAGGCGAACCCGAAGCTCGTCAACGAGATATTGAAAGAAGAGCTTGGCAAATAAGGCCCGATCCCTCTCTGCTGGAGGAAGGCTCGACTTTTGGGGCTTTTTTCCCGTAAACTTGCAGCGGTTTTAAAAATGGAGTTGCGGCAATTGACCTTTTCTGGCCTGAAAACAGGGTTTTTTCTCCTGCTGCTGATGACGGCGGCGACCCTTCCCGCCAAGGCGGAAGACGATGCGTGGTATCTGCGTCTGCAGGGCGGCGCCAATTTTGCCGCGGATCAGGACATCACCGGCACCAAGGGCACGGTCTTTCAGCGCCAGGGCGATTTTGGCACCGGCTATGCGGCGGGCGCGGCTCTTGGCCGCAGTTTCGGGCCCCTCCGTCTCGAAGGGGAATTTCTTGCCCGCAAAAATGACGTCGACCGCTTGACCGGCGGGCCCGGCCTGGTTTCCGGCGACCGTTCGGTGCGGAGCGTTACGGCGAACCTTCTTTACGATTTTTACTCCCTGCCGCTTTCCTCGGGCCGCACGCTCGATCTTCACCTGGGCGCAGGCCTGGGCGCGGCGCGCGTTTCCCTTGACGGCGTGACCGAGGGCGGCGCGGCGCTTTTGGACGACGACGACAGCGTCTTCGCCTATCAGGGAATTTTGGGCGCGAGCGTGGCGCTTAACGAACGGCTGTCGCTCAACCTCGATTACCGTTATTTGGCAACGGCCGATCCGGAATTCAGGACCGCCGCCGGGGGAAACGTTGAATCGGAAGTCGGCGACCATGCGCTTCTTTTCGGGCTGACCTGGCATTTTGGCCCCCGGCCGAAGGCGGCCTCGCCCGCCCGCACCGCCGAAGCGCCATCTCCTGCCCGGACGGCGCCGTCCACCACGACTAGACCGGCGGTTTCGAAAAAGGCCTTTCTCGTCTTCTTCGATTGGGATCAGGCGTTGATCCGCACCGACGCGGCGGAAATTTTGAGAGGAGCGGCGGTTGTGGCCAAGCAGGGGAACCTTGCCGTCATTCAACTGACCGGCCATGCCGACCGTTCGGGCCCGCGCCCTTATAACCAGGGCTTGTCCGAACGAAGGGCAGGGGCGGTGAAACGCTTTCTGATCGATCAGGGCGTGCCGGAAGACATCATTGCCACCCTTGGCAAGGGCGAGGACGACCCGCTGGTGGCATCGCCCGACAATGCGCGCGAGCCCCGCAACCGCCGGGTCGAGATCGTTCTTCCCTAAAAGAAATTTCGTTAAAAAGCCGGGCCGCTTGGCGGAGGGCTAACGCGACGCTTTGCGCGCTTTTGCGTGGGCGGCGAGGCGCTGGTCGTAAGCGGCTGGCACGGCCTCGGCCAGTTCGGCCAACTCGGCCAGGTTCGCCGTGTAGGTGGCGATGGTGAAGTTTTCGAGATCGCTCGTGTTCAGGCCAAGAGCCGTTTCGGCCATTTGGGCGCGGGCTTCGCAATATTTTACTTCACGGATGCTGTTCAGGGACGCCTGATTGGCGAGATGGGTAAGAAAAGAATCAAACCGGGCCCGGTGCTTGGCGCCGTACGTCTCGCGGAAATGGCTGCGCAGGATATCGGCGCTGCGGATCAGGGCCGGCGAAAACTGGTGGACGAAGGCGTTGTAGTTTTCGATCAGGCGGCTGCGGAACTCGCCCTGGCAGGCAAGGGCCGCCACCATCAATTCCGATTGCAGCATGCGCACGGACGTTGCCCCGGCAACGCCGCCGCGGGTGGTGTCGTCCGCAAAGGTTTCCTGGCTGGCTGCCCATAGAAAGGCAGCGGCCAAAGCAAACCCCATCGCGCTATTTTTTATACGGCCGTTCATGCACCGAACTCCCTGCCGGCGAAAGCCATCCGCCGGTGTCGGTTTTCTCTTCTTCCTTGAGGATTTCATCCTCCCCTTGCGGAAATGTTAACGGAAAACGAAGGCGAGGCAAGGCGCTTGACGGAAATGGGATGAAATCCCTGGAAAAGCTAGGATTTTTACGAATTCCGGAAATGGGCTTCGATTGACAGTTTCGGGCGCCACCGCTAGAACGGCCAGCGGCGGGCCTGTTGGGCCCGCCCTTTGCGGAGGGGTGGCCGAGTGGCTGAAGGCGCTGGTTTGCTAAATCAGTATACGGGTAACCGTATCGAGGGTTCGAATCCCTCTCCCTCCGCCAGCCACCCGCCACACTAATCTCTAAACAGGGTATGCCGTGCTAACCGCCCGGAAGATGGGCCGTATTTGGCTCCATTCCCAATCGGCCGTCAGTCTTGCGCCCCATGTTGCGAAGCAGACAGGGGTATATCAGGGCCGCGTCTCTGCCGGTCCGCGGC
>JAJFGH010000036.1 GCA_021776275.1 Alphaproteobacteria bacterium
GGGCATCAGGTCGTCGCCGCCATCCGCCGCCCGCACGCGCTTGACCCATCGGTTCCGGTTCAGCAAATCCCCGACATCGGCCCCGAAACGTCCTGGACGCCCCTGTTGGAAGGCGCGGATGCGGTCGTGCACCTTGCCGCGCGCGTGCATGTCCTAAAGGACCCCGCTCCAGACCCGCTGGCCGCCTATCGAAGGGTAAACGTCGCGGGCACGAAGCGTCTCGCCGAACAAGCCGCCGCCGCCGGTATCCGGCGATTCCTTTTTTTGAGCAGCGTCAAAGTGCATGGAAAGGGCCAGCAGCCCTATCACGAGAAAGACACGCCCCTGCCGGAAGACCCATATGGCGTTTCGAAACTGGAGGGCGAAGCGGCCCTTCGCAACGCCGCCAGCGGCACGGCGATGGAAGCGGTTGTCCTCCGTCCGCCTCTGGTTTATGGCCCAGGCGTGAAAGGCAATTTGCGCCGGCTGCTTCGCCTTTGCGAATTGGGGCTCCCCCTTCCTTTCGGCGGCATTGCCAACCGCCGCAGCCTGATCGGCGCCGACAACCTCGCAAGCGCCCTTTGCTGCTGCCTCACCCACCCACAGGCGGCCGGGGAAACTTTTCTCGTAAGCGATGGCGAAGATGTCTCCACGCCGGAACTGATACGCCGGATCGCAAGGCAAATGCATAAGCGGATCGCGATGCTGCCAATCCCCCCGGCGCTGCTGGAAGCCGCGCTCCGGCTGGTCGGAAAGGGGGACGTGGCGCAGCGTCTGTTGGGCTCCCTCACCTTGGACTGCGGCCATATTCGGGCCCGCCTTGGCTGGCAGCCGCCAAAATCCCTGGATGAAGGGCTACAAAAAACGATCGAATGCTATCTCGGCCAGAGAAAGGCCGGGCAAAAGGGATTACCCTAGGCGCAACGAAGTTCCCCCCGTTATACTCACCGGAGCCATATGTCAGACACCGAGCAACATGGCTGATTTTTTCCGCCGCATTGGACACCCCTGGATCGCCTTCACCCATGACACCGTCATGGCGGCGATATCGTTCCTGATCTCGCTCTACCTGCGGCTGGGCGGTGAAGTTTTCGACTATGCCCAGGATTTTCTCCTTGAAGGGGTGGCGATCTTCACGGCCGTTGCCGCCGGTGTGTTTCTGTCCATGCGGCTTTACCGCGGAATCTGGCGGTATGCGTCCCTTGACGATCTTGTGGCGATTACGCGCGCCGTGACGCTCGTAATTTTGCTGTTCACCCCGCTTATGTTCATGCTCACACGCCTTGAGGACCTGCCGCGATCGCTTATCGTGATCAACTGGTTCGTCCTCATGGCCCTTCTCGGCGGCCCCCGTTTCCTCTATCGCCTGATCAAAGACCGGCGCCTCGACCACCTTCTGGAACGCGGCGCCTACCCTCGGGTGCCCGTCCTTCTTGTCGGAACCGGCGAAGGCACGGAGATGTTCATCCGGGCGACCGATCACGAGGCGGGCGCCGCGTTCCGCGTTGTCGGCGTGATTGACGAAAAGGGAACCCGAATTGGGCGAAACATTCGCGGCGTCCCCATTCTCGGCACGCCGGGCAAGCTGCGCGAGATCGTCGAACGGCTCGAACGCCGGAACGAACGCCCCCAACGTTTGATTCTCACGCGGCAAAACATGGATGGCGCGAAGATCGGCGAGATCCTCGAAATTGCGGATGGCCTTGGCCTGTCCCTTTCACGGCTGCCCAAGCTAACGGATTTTCAGCGAAGCGATGCCGAGGGCCTGGAAGTGCGCCCCATTGCGATCGACGATTTGCTGGGCCGCCCGCAAGCCGTTTTAGACCGGGATGCCATGCGCGAGATGATTTCTGGACGCCGCGTTTTAATCACCGGCGCCGGCGGCACCATTGGCTCGGAACTTGTCCGTCAAATTTCCGATTATGTGCCAGCACATCTGACCCTGTTCGACAATTCCGAGTTTAACCTCTACCAAATCGATGGGCAGCTTGCCGGGCGCCAGGACGGAATGTCCAGGAGCACGCTTCTCGGCGACGTCCGCGACCAAGATCGCCTGGCAAGCGTTTTTTCCCGCGAGGCCCCGGATCTTGTGTTTCACGCGGCCGCCTTAAAGCATGTCCCCATGGTCGAGCAAAACCCGATCGAAGGCACGCTCACGAATGCCATTGGCACGCGCAACGTCGCCGAAGCGTGCCGAAAGGCCGGGGTTGCCGCGATGGTGATGGTTTCCACCGATAAGGCGGTGAATCCGGCAAACGTAATGGGTGCAACCAAGCGGCTTGCGGAAAGCTATTGCCAGTCCCTTGACCTTGCCGCCGCGGCCAGCGGCAATGGCACGCGCTTTGTAACCGTTCGCTTTGGCAATGTACTTGGTTCCACCGGGTCCGTCGTGCCGCTTTTCCAGGAACAACTGCGCCGAGGCGGACCGCTGACGGTGACGCATCCGGATATAAACCGCTATTTCATGACCGTGCGTGAAGCAGTGGAATTGGTGCTGCAGGCATCCGTCCTTGGCGCCCATGGCGAGAAGCATGGCGGCATTTTCGTTCTCGACATGGGCGAGCCGATCCGTATTCAAGATCTGGCAAAACAGATGATCCGCCTGGCCGGACTACATCCTGGAACGGATGTGCACATTGAATTTACCGGCCTTCGGCCGGGCGAGAAGCTCCATGAGGAGCTTTTCCACAGCTCGGAAAAATTGCTGGAAACGGCCTGCAAGGGCATCTTGCTTGCGACGCCGCGCACGGCGGACCACGCTATACTTGCCCGCGCCTTCGAGGAACTGGCCGGCCTTTGCCGATCCAGAAAAACGGACGACGTAAAGGAACTTCTCAATCAACTTGTTCCCGAATTCAAAGGACCCGAAACCGCCCCAAGCCCCATTAGCCGCGAATCCGCATCCTGATCGAGGGGTTGCCGTCAAAAAAGCATCCCCCGCCCGCACTGCGTTTTCCCATTGCCAACCCCTTCGGAGTGGAGTGCCTACATGTCTGATCCCCACCTTCTTCCCATCCGCCGCGCGTTGATTTCCGTTTCCGACAAGACCGGATTGGAAGAATTTGGCCGCTGTCTCGTGGAGTTTGGCGTCGAGATTCTCTCGACCGGTGGATCGGCAAAAAAGTTGCAGGAAGCCGGCATTCCCGTGACCGAAGTTTCGGAACATACCGGTTTTCCGGAAATTATGGATGGCCGGGTAAAAACGTTACACCCGTTGATTCATGGTGGGCTTCTTGCGCGCCGCGACGATCCCGCCCATGTCGAGGCGATGGAAAAGCATGACATCGCGCCGATCGATCTTTTGGTCGTCAATCTCTATCCGTTCGAAGCAACGATTGCGAAAGGCGCCCCGTTCGACGACTGCATCGAAAACATCGACATCGGCGGGCCAGCCATGCTTCGGGCGGCGGCAAAAAACCACGCCTTCGTCACCGTCGTCGTCGACGCGGAAGATTACGAAGCCGTGATGTCGGAAATGAAGGAAACCAAGGGTGCAACCACCTTGGCGCTGCGCCGTCGTCTGGCCGCGACCACCTATCAGCGGACTGCGGCTTACGATTCCGCCATCGGCAGCTGGTTCGGGGCAGAACTTTCCGAAAACTTTCCGCGGCGGGCCACCTTTTCCGGCGAGCTTCGCCAAACGCTCCGCTAT
>JAJFGH010000037.1 GCA_021776275.1 Alphaproteobacteria bacterium
CCGATTCCCAAGGGAGGAAACGATCCCCCGCTACATCATGATGGGAACCCATCGTGCCGATTCCATCGGCCGCCAGCCGGAACGCTCGACCCGCGTCGCCGAACAAATTGCAAAGCTTGGGCTCGAGATAAAATCCTCGAACTACACCCAGGGCATGTACGACTTCGTTGACGTCATCGATGCGCCAAACGCCGAAACGATGATGGCCTTCTCGATCTGGTACAAAAAAGAAGGCTATGGAGACTGCACGACGATGCCGGTCTTCCAGCGCCCGGAATTCCAGGTAGCCGGCAAGATCGCAGGCATCCAGGCCGAAGAAACCTATGAAGTGACGCCGGGCTGGCACCCACCGTCCGGCGAGAAACCTCGCCAGGTTTACGTCATGATAGGAAAACACCATCCCGACTGGGTCGACAAGCAATTGACCCGCACAAAAGATGCGTATGAGCAGTTCCAGAATCTCGACATCAAGATGCTCTATTCCAATTACGTCCAGGGCCAATATGATTTTGTTGGCATCATCGACGTGCCCGATGCGCAAGCCATGTTGGCCTTTTCAATCTGGTACCGGATGAACAAATTCGGCCATCTTATGGCCTTGCCCGCCTTCGACCGCAGCCAGATGGAAGAAGCCGGCAGGCGCGTCGGCGTCGAGGGGACGTAACCGCAAAACGCCTTGGGTGGCGCTAGTCCCGAAAATTCAGATATTGCAGGGGGTGGGTAAGTTTGAGCCCCTTCACCAGATCGATCGCGCTTTGCAGATCGTCGCGCTTTTTGCCGGTGACGCGCAATTCGTCGCCTTGAATGGCGGTCTGCACCTTCAGCTTTGATCCCTTGATCTCTTTCACGATCTTCTGGGCCAGATCGCGCTCGATGCCCTGTTTGATGGTCACCGTCTGACGCACGCTGTTGCCGGTGGCCTTTTCGGGCGTAGCAAATTCGAAGGCGCCGACGTCCACCTTGCGGCGCGTCAGATAGCCGCGCAGCAATTCCTGCACCTGTTTCAGCTTAAGATCATCATCCGCCTTGAGCGTGAGCGCATTGTCGGCGCGTTCAATCGAACAATTGCTGCCCTTGAAATCGTAGCGCGTCGAAATCTCGCGCATGGCGCCCTGAACGGCGTTGTCCACTTCGGGGAGCTCGGTACGGGAAACAATATCGAAGGATGCCATGGGTTAATTTCGCTTCTCGGTAAAACTGGTGAGCCCGACAGGATTCGAACCTGTGACCCTCTGATTAAAAGTCAGATGCTCTACCAACTGAGCTACGGGCCCACATGGGGTGCTTACCCCTACTCCGAAAGTCATGCGGATTTCCAGCTATTTCCCCGCTTCAACGTCTGCCGCCACGCGAAGATGAACGATTTTATCCGGGTCCGTCACCGAACCGTTCGCCTGCGGGTCGCCTTTCTTGATGTTATCCACGAATTCCATGCCGGAAACGACCTGGCCCCAGACGGTGTATTGGTTGTCGAGATAAGGGGCCGGCGCAAACACGATGAAAAACTGGCTGTCGCCGCTGTCCGGGTTTTGGGCCCGCGCCATGGAAAGGGTTCCCCTTACATGGGGCTCGCTTGAGAATTCGGCCTTCAAATTCTTGCCGGAACCGCCGGTGCCGTTGCCAAGCGGATCGCCCGTCTGGGCCATGAAGTCCTCGATGACCCGGTGAAAAACAATCCCGTCATAGAACCCCTCGCGGGCCAGCTCTTTGATGCGGGCCACGTGGTTGGGAGCCAGGTCCGGGCGCAGGGCGATCACCACCCGGCCATCTTTCAAATCGAGATAGAGCGTGTTTTCGAGATCGGCGGCATCAGCGTTTGGCATAGCAATCAACATACCTAGGAGGATGAGAAGAAGTTTCCATGGTTTCATGAGCTTTTCAGCCCTTTCAGTTTTCCTTGAAGGTTTGAAGGAGTTTTCCAGAATTCCCGTTCGCCTTCTGATCCGCAAAACGGGTTTTCAAATGGGCAAGAACCCGGGACGGGATGAATTGGCTGACATCGCCGTCCAGGCGCCCGACTTCTTTCACGAAGCGTGACGAAATGAACTGGTTGTTTTCCGAGGCCATCAAGAAAACCGTCTCGATCGGCGGATGAATGCGGGCGTTCATGCCGGCCATCTGAAATTCGTATTCAAAATCGGAAACGGCGCGCAACCCCCGCACAATGACGGAAGCGTCGTTTTCAATCGCAAAATCCATCAGCAAATTGCTGAACGGCTTTACCCGAACCCGCTTGCCGCTAGGATCAAGAATGGCCGCTTCTTCCGCGACCATCCGGACACGTTCCTCCAGGGAAAACATCGGCTCTTTGCCGGCGTTCTCGGCCACGGCCACCACCACCTCGTCGATAAACTTCACCGCCCGGCCGATGATATCGAGATGTCCGTTCGTAATCGGGTCGAAGGTGCCCGGATAGATGCCAATGCGATGGGCGTCCATCAGCCTTCCTCCACCTCGGCGGCGGCCGCCGCTTCATCCGTCGCCGCATCCGCTTCGGGCATTGCGCCTTCGCTATCGGTGCTTGCCTGTTCGTCGAGACGGGTGACGGAAACGACGTGTTCGCCTTCCGCCACCTTGAAAAGGGTGACCCCCTGGGTCGAGCGTCCGGCAATGCGAATGTCGTGCACCGGGCAGCGGATCAGCTTGCCTTTGTCCGTGACCAGCAAAATCTCGTCCCGGTCCTTTACCGCGAAGGTGGCGACAACCTGCCCATTGCGTTCCGATGTATCGATGCCAACGATGCCCATGCCGCCGCGCGACGTGATTCGGTATTCATAGGCCGAACTTCGCTTGCCGTAGCCATTTTCGGTGACGCAAAGAAGAAACTCTTCTACTTCCATCATCTTTGCGAAGAGTTCCGGATCCGAAGGCTCGGGCGTTTCTCCCGCCTCCACCTGCTCGCCGGCCATGCGGCGGCGGGAAGACGCGATGCGCAAATATTCGTCCCGGACCGGCGTTTCCGCCGTCGTGTGATGGAGGATCGACATGTCGATCACGCGATCGTCCTTGCCGAGCCGGATTCCCCGGACTCCAAGCGAGCCGCGGCCGCTGAAAATACGAACGCCGGTAACGGGAAAACGAATGCATTTGCCGGAATGGGCGGAAAGAAGCACGTCTTCGTTTTCGCTGCAGGTGCGCACGCTGACAAGGCAATCGCGGTCGCCCAGCTTCATGGCGATCTTGCCGTTAGCCATGACGCGCACAAAATCGGAAAGCCGGTTGCGCCGAACGTTGCCGCTGGCGGTCGCGAACATCACCATCAGCCGTTCGGCATCCGCTTCGTCGTCCGGCATGGGCATCAGCGTCGAAATCGTCTCGCCTGCGGCCAGGGGCAGCAAATTCACCATCGCCTTGCCAAGGGACTGGGGCGAACCCAGGGGAAGTTTGTAGACTTTCAGCTTGTAAACCTTGCCGATCGACGAAAAGAAAAGGACGGGGGTGTGCGTGTTGACGACAAAGACCTGGGTAACGAAATCCTCTTCCCGGGTCGACATGCCGGCACGGCCCTTGCCACCGCGGCGCTGGGCCCGATAGGTGCTCAAAGGCACGCGCTTTACATAGCCATTGTGGCTGACGGTCACGACCATTTCTTCGCGCGGGATCAGGTCTTCGATATCCTGTTCGAACTCGTCGTCTTCAAGGGCCGTCCGGCGCGGCGTCGCGAAGCGTTCTTTGATGTCCAGCAATTCAGCGCGCAAAATCTGCAGCAGTTTCTCGCGCGAACGCAGCACACCGAGATATTCGGAAATCTGATCGACGAGGCCTTTAAGCTCTTCGGCGACCTTGTCGCGCTCCAGCGCGGTCAGGCGTTGCAAGCGAAGCTCGAGAATGGCTTTTGCCTGCGCCTCGGAAAGCTTGTACTTGCCGTCTTTCACCTTGCGGTCCGGCTCGTCGATCAGCTTGATGACTTCCTCGACGCCCTTGACCACCCACGCCTTCTTCATCAATTGCTCGCGGGCAACGCTCGGGTCCTTCGCCTGGCGGATCAGCGCGATAATCGGGTCCAGATTGGCCACGGCAATGGCCAGGCCCACGAGAAGATGGGCGCGTTCGCGTGCCTTGCCGAGTTCGAAGATCGTGCGGCGCGTAATGACTTCCTCGCGAAAGCGAAGGAAGGATTCGAGCACGCGCTGGATGCCCATCAATTCCGGCCGGCCTTCGTTGAGGGCCAGCATGTTCACGCCAAACGTCGTCTGCAGCGGCGTATAGCGGAAAAGCTGGTTCAGCACGACCTCGCCCTGGGCATCGCGCCGCAGCTCGACCACGATGCGCACGCCATGGCGATCCGATTCGTCGCGAAGGTCCGCAATGCCTTCGATCTGCTTGTCCCGCGCCATCTCGGCAATGCGTTCGACCAGGCGCGACTTGTTCACCTGATAGGGAATTTCGGTAACGACGATGGCCTCGCGGCCTTTTCGAATCTCTTCGATCGTCGCGCGGCCGCGAATAACGACGGAACCCCGGCCCATGCGATAGGCCGTGTTGATGCCGGCTTTGCCCATGATGATGCCGCCGGTGGGAAAATCTGGCGCCGGCACGATTTCCATCAAGGCTTCGATCGAGATGTCGGGATCGTCGATCAGCGCACAGGCCGCATCGATGACCTCGCCCAGATTATGGGTCGGGATGTTCGTCGCCATGCCAACCGCGATGCCGCCGGCGCCGTTCACCAGCAAATTGGGGAAACAGGCCGGAAGGACGACGGGCTCGCTGCCGGAATCGTCGTAATTGGGCTGGAAATCGACCGTGCTTTTGTCGATGTCCTCCAGCATCGTATGGGCGGATTGGGCAAGGCGAATTTCCGTATAACGCATCGCCGCCGGCGGATCGCCGTCCATCGAGCCGAAATTCCCCTGCCCGTCGAGCAGCATCAGCCGCATCGAGAAATCCTGGGCCATCCGTACCATGGCGTCGTAAATGGCCGTGTCCCCATGGGGATGGTATTTGCCCATCACGTCGCCGACGACGCGGGCCGATTTCCGGTACGGCCGGTTCCAGTCGTAACCGGCTTCCTTCATCGCGTAGAGGATTCGCCGATGGACCGGCTTCAGCCCGTCGCGCACATCCGGAATGGCCCGCGAGACGATGACGCTCATCGCGTAATCGAGGTAGGAGCGCTGCATCTCCTCTTCGATGGAGATGGACGGAATTTCGAGAGGAGCCTGCCCGGAAGATGCCACTAAAAACTTAGCCTTTTCAAGTAGTTGCAGGAGGGCGCCGAACGCAGCCAATGGCGCCTTCCAAGGGAAGGTTTATAGCAGATTTTCCGTCCTCCGGTCCACCGAAGGGATACGCAAAAAAGGCTTTAAAACCGCATCTTTAGAAGGGAATTTCGTCGTCGAAATCGTTGCCGGCAGAGCCGCCCCCGGCCGGGGTGGAAGAAGCCGCTTCAAACGCCGGACTGTCGCCACCACCGCCACCACGGGTATCCAGCATGGTGAGCTCGCCCCGATAGCGGGCCAGCACGACCTCGGTCGTATATTTTTCCACGCCGCTTTTATCCGTCCATTTGCGCGTTTGCAGCGTGCCCTCAAGGTAGACCTTCGATCCTTTGCGCAAGTATTTCTGGGCAATCTCGCCAAGTTTTTCGTTGAAAAGGACGACCCTGTGCCATTCCGTGCGCTCGCGGCGCTCGCCGGTCGTCTTGTCCTTCCAGTTTTCGGAGGTGGCGACGGAAAGATGGACAATCGCCGTGCCATCCTGGGTGTTGCGGACCTCCGGGTCGCGGCCCAGATAGCCGATAAGAATGACCTTGTTGACGCTGCCTGCCATCGTTCTTCCTCCCTCGATTGCGACGGGTACGTCCCGCCTGAAAGTGGAAAATAGGGGCTTCTTGCGCGGCCCGCAACGAAAGCCCCATCTTTTCCTGAGGCGGCCCCTTTCAGGGGTCGCACCCAAGGGGCAAAGGCCTTATATTCCGTGGAAAATCTACCCCTTATCGATGGAGCCTTCGCACCCGCCATGGTGTCGGAAATCCTCATCCGCGGCGCACGGGAACACAATTTAAAGAACGTCGACGTCGACCTTCCGCGCGACCGCCTGATCGTCATCACCGGCCTTTCCGGATCGGGCAAGTCCTCCCTTGCCTTCGACACGGTCTATGCCGAGGGGCAGCGCCGCTATGTCGAGAGCCTTTCGGCCTATGCGCGTCAATTCCTCGAGCTGATGCAAAAGCCGGACGTCGATACGATCGAAGGACTTTCGCCGGCAATTTCCATCGAGCAGAAGGCAACCTCGCGCAACCCGCGTTCCACCGTCGGCACGGTTACCGAGGTCTATGATTATCTCCGCCTGCTCTATGCCCGCGTCGGCGTGCCCGTCTCGCCCGCAACCGGCCTTCCCATCGAAAGCCAGACGGTCTCGCAGATGGTCGACCGCATCCTCAACATGCCGAAGGAAACCCGACTCTATTTGCTGGCGCCGATCGTTCGCGGGCGCAAAGGCGAATACCGCAAAGAGATCGCCGAGCTGCAAAAGCGCGGCTTTCAACGGCTGAAAATTGATGGCGCGTTCTATGAAATCGACGCGGCGCCCGGTCTCGACAAAAAGCGAAAGCACGACATTGCCGTCGTCGTCGACCGGCTGATCCTGCGCAAAGGCCTGGAGACGCGCCTTGCCGACAGCATCGAGACGGCACTGGAACTTTCCGACGGGCTGCTTCTGGTCGAAGAACAGAAATCCGGCAAGACGACAACCTTTTCGGCAAAATTCGCCTGCCCGGTTTCCGGTTTCACGATCGAAGAAATCGAGCCCCGGCTTTTTTCCTTCAACAACCCCTTTGGCGCCTGCCCGGCCTGCGACGGCCTCGGCAACAGCCTTTATTTCGACCCCCTGCTCATGGTGCCGGACGAAACGAAAAGCCTGCGCGGCGGCGCCATCGCGCCCTGGGCCAACGCCTCCAGCCAATATTACAGCCAGACCCTTGAAAGCCTGGCCAAGAAGTACCGCTTCAGCATGGAGACCGCGTTCGAGGAATTGCCGGACCGGACAAAGGAAATTCTGCTTTACGGAAGCGGCGAAGACGCCGTGACCATGCGCTATGACGACGGGTTCCAAAGCTACACGACCCGGAAACCTTTCGAGGGCATCGTCCCAAACACGGAGCGGCGCCACCAGGAAACGGACGATTCCTGGCTTCGGGAAGAACTTGGCCGCTATCAAAGCGCGAAGCCCTGCGAAACCTGCACCGGCTACCGCCTGAAACCGGAAAGCCTGGCCGTCAAGATCGAAGGCCTCCATATCGGCGAAGTGGCTGCCATGTCCATTCTGGAAGCCAATCGGTGGTTTGCCGAGCTGGACAAGAAGCTGCCCAAGCAAAAGCGCGCCATCGCCGCCCGCATCCTGAAGGAAATCAGGGAACGGCTTGGCTTTCTCGTCAATGTCGGCCTCGAATATCTGACCCTTTCGCGGGCGTCCGGCACGCTTTCCGGCGGCGAAAGCCAGCGTATCCGCCTCGCCTCGCAAATCGGCTCGGGCTTGACCGGCGTCCTCTACGTGCTGGACGAACCCTCCATCGGGCTGCATCAGCGCGACAATGCCCGCCTGCTGGAAACGCTCCTAAAACTGCGCGACATCGGCAATACGGTGATCGTCGTCGAACATGACGAGGAAGCGATACGCAGCGCGGATTATCTGGTGGACATGGGGCCGGGCGCCGGCATCCATGGCGGCCAAATCGTCGCCGCCGGAACGCCGGAAGAGGTCTTCGCCAACACCGCCAGCCTTACGGCCCAATACATTTCCGGGCGACGCCAGATCCCCCTGCCCGAAAGCCGCCGCCCCGGCAAGCCGGGCCAAAAGATCACCGTCGTCGGGGCGACAGCCAACAATCTGCAAAACGTCACCGCCCATTTCCCCCTTGGCACCTTTACCTGCGTAACCGGGGTCTCCGGCGGCGGCAAATCGACCCTTTTGATCGAAACCCTCTACAAGGCGATCGCGCGCCGTCTGAACGGCGCCCGCGAACATCCGGGCCCCCATGAACGCATCGAGGGGCTGGAATTTCTCGACAAGATCATCGACATCGACCAATCGCCGATCGGACGGACGCCCAGGTCAAACCCCGCCACCTATACCGGCGCCTTCGGCCCCATTCGGGACTGGTTCGCAAACCTGCCCGAAGCCATCGCCCGCGGCTACCCGCCGGGGCGGTTCTCCTTCAACGTCAAGGGCGGACGCTGCGAAGCCTGCCAGGGCGACGGTGTCTTGCGCATCGAGATGCATTTTCTGCCCGACGTCTACGTCGAATGCGACACCTGCAAGGGCAAACGCTACAACCGGGAAACCCTGGAAATAAAATTTAAAAACAAGTCGATAGCAGACGTTCTTGAATTGACGGTTGATGAGGCGGGCGATTTTTTCAAGGCCGTCCCCGCCATCCGCAACAAGATGGAAACCCTGAGGCGCGTCGGGCTTGGCTATATCCATCTGGGACAATCGGCGACAACCCTTTCCGGCGGCGAGGCCCAGCGCGTGAAACTGGCCAAAGAGCTTGCCCGCCGGGCAACGGGGCGCACCCTCTACATCCTCGACGAGCCGACAACGGGGCTGCATTTCGAGGACGTGCGCAAGCTGCTCGACGTGTTGCACGCCCTGGTGGAGAGCGGCAACACGGTCGTCGTCATCGAACACAATCTCGAAGTCATCAAGACGGCGGATTGGATCGTCGATCTGGGGCCCGAGGGCGGCTCTGGCGGCGGCCGCATCGTCGCCGAAGGCACGCCGGAAGCCGTTGGAAAAGTGGCGGAAAGCTACACCGGTCAATATTTGAAGGCCCATCTCGGCAAACGCGCGGACCCGCCGCGCAAACGCAAACGCGCATGAAGGACGTCCACGTCATCGGCGGCGGCCTTGCCGGCGCGGAAGCCGCCTGGCAATTGGCCCAAGCCGGCATTCCCGTCCGGCTGCACGAGATGCGGCCTGAGAAACCCACGGAAGTCCATCAATCGGCGGATCTGGCCGAACTGGTGTGCTCGAATTCCTTCCGCTCCGACGACGCCACCGCCAATGCCGTCGGCCTTCTACACGAGGAGATGCGGCGCGCAGGCTCGCTAATCCTTCAAGCTGCCGACCAAAACCGGGTGCCGGCGGGGGCGGCGCTGGCCGTGGACCGCGAAGGCTTTGCCAAGGCCGTGACGGCGGCCATCGAGGCCGCGCCGGGGATCACGCTCTGCCGCGACGAGCTTACCGGCTTGCCGCCGGACGATTGGGAAACCACGATTATCGCAACGGGGCCGCTGACTTCGGCGCCCCTGGCCGAGGCGATCCGGAAGCTTACCGGCGAAGACGCCCTCGCTTTTTTCGACGCCATCGCCCCCATCGTCCACCGCGACACGATCGATTTCGAGAAGGCCTGGTTTCAATCCCGCTATGACAAGGGCGAAGGCGCGGATTACATCAACTGCCCCCTCGATCGCGCCGGATACGAAGCCTTCATCGCCGCCCTGCTGGAGGCGGAAAAAATCGATTTTCGCGATTGGGAAAAGACGACGCCTTATTTCGAAGGCTGCCTTCCCATCGAAATCATGGCCTCCCGCGGGCCCGAGACCCTTCGCTTCGGACCGATGAAGCCGGTCGGGCTTACCAATCCCCATTGCGCCGAAAAACCCTATGCGGTGGTCCAGCTGCGCCAGGACAACGCCCTTGGCAGCCTCTACAATCTGGTCGGCTTCCAGACGAAGCTCAAATATGGCGAACAGGCCGAGATCTTTCGCAAAATTCCGGGATTGGAAAAGGCCGAGTTCGCCCGCCTGGGCGGGCTGCACCGCAACACCTTCCTGAACAGCCCAAAGCTGCTGGACCCCGGCCTGCGGTTGAAAAAGGCGCCCCATTTGCGCTTCGCCGGCCAGATCACCGGCGTCGAAGGCTATATCGAAAGCGCGGCCATCGGCCTGCTTGCCGGGCGCTTCACGGCGGCCGACGCAAAAGGCGAAACGGCGCTGCCCCCGCCGCCGACCACGGCCATGGGTGCGCTGCTGCATCACATCACCGGCGGCGCTGATGCCGATACCTTCCAGCCGATGAACGTCAATTTCGGGCTTTTTCCGCCGCTCGCGGAAAAAACCCCCAAGAAGGCGCGCAAAAACGCCCTATGCCAGCGCGCCCTGAACGATCTTGCCGCCTGGCTTTCCCCTTCCCGCGCCGCCGCCGAAGTCGCTTAGTATTTTCCCTTGCGCGCCCGCAGCCAAAGCCGGACTTCGCGAAAAAGCAGCGGCCTTGCCATGCGGGTATCGAAAAGGTCGTAACGCGCGCTTGCGAGCCTCGCAAGGTAACGGTCCGCAAGCGCCCCCA
>JAJFGH010000038.1 GCA_021776275.1 Alphaproteobacteria bacterium
CGTCATGCTGTAGCAAATCGTCATACGCACGTGGGCCAGGGCAAGCCCTGGCGCCGCCAGGGTCTTGGGCGGCAATCCGGCTGCCCGGAAGACGACCAGTTCGCTGTCAACGGCTAGCTTGTTGTAGGTGAACAGCAGCGCCGCGAAGAACGCTATCGGAATAACGACAACCAGATAGGTCGGCAGCAGGTGCAGGGTGAGCGAAACGAACGCCGTCAGTTCCAGGCCGCGATTGACGATCAAATCCACGAAGCGAAGCGATTGGGTCAGCCAGATCACGCAGGTCAGGCCGATGCAGACGAGCGCCGTCGCCCAGGCAAGCTGGCGAAAGATGTAAAGGAAAGCGATTTTTCTCATATTTCCAGCCGGATTATAGTCCCGCATGCCATGACCGGACAGGCATTCTTTACTGTTTCCGGGCAGTTGTAGAAGGGAGCGCCGTTTCGCGGGCCGTCCGGCCCTGGTCGACGTCCCGCTTTTCTTTGTCCTTTGGATCGGTAGAGTAGGGGCAGATCCGTTTAAAAATCCTTGATTATGGAGTCGGGAAGGGCCCCTACATGAAAATCGATTTCTCCGAACCAAATCTTTCAAAAGCCACCACCTTGGTCCTTGGCGTGCCTGTGGGCACGCGCCTGGGCCCGCAGGCAGCGGCCTTCGACAAGGCGGTGGCAGGCGCGATCCGACACGCCATGGAAACCGGCCGTTTTGAAGGCAAGCGAAAGCAGGCGCTCCGTTTCCCCGCGCCGGCGAAGGCAGGCGTTGGCCAGATCCTCCTCATTGGCCTTGGCGAGGCAAAAAGCCTTACGGCAACGGATTTGCAAAATATCGGTGGAGAAATCGTTGATGAGTTGCAGGCCGCCAAAGAAACCCATGGCACGCTTGCCGTCGAAGCGATCCCTGGATGCAAGGTAAAGCCTGCGGAGATTGCCGCGAATTTTGCTTACGGCGCGCGCCTCTCTAGCTACCGTTTCGGAAAATACCGGAAGGAGAAGGCGAAAGAAGGGCAGCTCGTTCTGGAACGGCTTTCCGTTCAGGTAAAGGGCGCGGCGCAGGCAAAACGCTGTTACCAGCCATTGGAAAAAATCGGGGAAGGTGTTTTCTTCACGCGCGATCTTGTGTCCGAGCCTGCAAACGTTCTTTATCCGGAGACCTTGGCGAAGGAGGCGGCAACGCTTCGTCGTCTCGGTGTCAAAGTGGATATCCTCGATGAAAAAGCCATGCGCGAATTGGGTATGGGAGCGTTGTTGGGCGTGGCACAGGGGAGCGTCCGTAAACCCCGGCTTGTGGCGTTAAGTTGGCAAGGCGCGAAGCGCGCAAAGGACAAACGCCCGATCGCTCTGGTTGGCAAGGGCGTGACCTTTGATAGCGGGGGCATCTCGATCAAGCCCTCGGCCCATATGGAGGACATGAAGTGGGACATGGGGGGCTCGGCCGTCGTGTTGGGCGTGTTCCGTGCCCTGGCGGCCCGCAAGGCCCGCGTCAACGTGGTTGGCGTTGTCGGGCTTGTCGAAAACATGCCGTCGGGAACCGCGCAGCGGCCGGGCGACGTCGTCACTTCCATGTCCGGCCAGACGATCGAAGTGATCAATACGGACGCGGAAGGAAGGCTGGTTCTGGCGGATGCCCTTTGGTATTGCCAGGATCGCTTCAAACCGCGTGCGATCATCGACCTCGCCACCTTGACGGGGGCGATTATCGTGGCGCTTGGCATGGAATATGCCGGCCTCTTTTCAAGCGATGACAAGCTTGCCAAAAAATTGGCGGCGGCCGGCGAAGAAGAGGGCGAGCGCCTATGGCAACTGCCGCTCGATCCGATTTATGACAAGGACATTAATTCCGACATCGCCGACATGAAGAATGTCGGCGCCGGCCGCGGCGCCGGCAGCATCACGGCGGCGCAGTTCCTGAAACGGTTTGTCGGGGATATCCCCTGGGCCCATATCGACATTGCCGGCGTTACCTGGTCGAACCAAGCGAAGCCAACGGTACCAAAAGGCGGAACGGGCTTTGGCGTGCGGCTGCTGCACCGTTTCATTACGGACAATTACGAAGGGAAGTAGCCCTGACGGCGATCAGTTTCTACCAGTTGCAGCGCAGCACGCTGGAACAGGCGCTGGGAAAGCTTCTCGAGAAAGTTTTGGAGGGCGAAGGGCGTGCCGTTGTGCTGGCCGGTTCGCAAGAGCGGATCGAAACGCTGAACGCAGCGCTTTGGACGGCCGCTCCATCTTCTTTTCTTCCCCATGGGAGCCTCCGGGACGGCCATGCGGCGGATCAGCCGGTGTGGCTGACGGTCGAGGACGAAAATCCGAACGGGGCCAACGTTCTTGTGCTAACAGATGGCACAGGCTCCGAAAGGCTTGGCGATTTTGAGCGCTGTTTGGACCTCTTTGAAGGCGAAGATCCGGCTGCCGTGACGGCCGCGCGCGCGCGTTGGCAGCGTTATCAGGCAGAGGGACACACGCTAACCTATTGGCAACAGACCCCCAGCGGCAGTTGGGAGAAAAAAGAAGGATAAGGCTTTTATGGCAATTGAACGCACGCTTTCGATAATCAAACCGGACGCCACGCGTCGAAATCTAACCGGGAAAATCAACGCAATGCTCGAAGGGGCAGGGCTTCGCATCGTTGCCCAAAAACGTTTGCGGCTTACCCGTGCGCAGGCAGAAGGCTTTTACGACGTTCATGCCGAGCGGCCGTTCTTCAACGACCTCTGCACGTTTATGACGTCTGGGCCCGTCGTCGTTCAAGTGCTGGAGGGGGAGAGCGCGGTTGCGAAGAATCGCGAAGTCATGGGCGCGACAAACCCCGCCGATGCGGCAGAGGGAACCATTCGCAAGGAATGCGCCGAATCGATTGAGGCAAACTCCGTCCACGGCTCGGACTCGTCCGAGAATGCGGCGAAGGAAATTGCCTTCTTCTTTGCGGAAGAGGAAATCGTCGGCTAGGCGCCCAAAAAAAGGCGGGGATTTATACCAGGAAATAGGCCATCAAGATTAGGGTGATGACCGTCGCGCCGCCGGCATACCAGACCAGTTTCAAAAAGCCGCTCCAAATGTCGCGATGCGATTGAAGATCGAAATCGTTGGGCATCTTCTCCCCTCCTTGTCCCCAGATATCTCAAAAACTGCGAACGCAGATATAGCGCAGATCGCGGGACTTGGGAACCGCTTCGAAGGCTCGGCCCTCTAGCCCGTTCCGCCCGGGTTGAGAAGGCTGCCTTTGGGTGCGGTTGCGCCATGACGGGTTGTTTTGCCCGTGACCCGGATCGCGCCCGCCGCCAGCAGCCGCAAGGCCAGCGGATAGCAGCGGTGTTCCACCTCCAGCACGCGCGCGGCAAGGGTCTCGGGCGTGTCGTCCTCGGCGACGGGGACGGCGGCCTGGATCAGGATGGGGCCGTCGTCGAGTTCGGGGCGAACGAGGTGAACCGTGCAGCCGCTGATCTTCACGCCTGCTTCGATGGCCTTGCGGTGGGTATCCAGGCCAGGGAAAGCGGGGAGAAGCGACGGGTGAATGTTGAGGACGCGGTCGCGCCAATCTTCGGTGAATTTTTTTCCAAGCAGCCGCATGAATCCGGCAAGGCAGACAATCTCGATTTTCGCCTTGCGGAGCGCCGCGTCCAACGCGGCGTCAAAGGCCGCACGATCGGCGAAATCCTTGTGGGAGATGACGCAAGCGGGAATGCCTGCGCGTTCCGCATGGTCCAGGCCCTTTGCGTCGGCGACGTTCGCGATGACGTACGCAATCTCGGCGGGATAGTCCGGGGCTTGCGCTGCCTGGATCAGCGTCTGCAGATTGCTGCCGCGCCCGGAAATCAGGACGCCAACCCTTACCCGGCCCATGCCGCCGCAACCCCCTCCATCTGCACCGCCGCCGGCCCGGCGCTGCCTGCCGCCACTTCGCCGATCCGATATACGGTCTCGCCGCCCTGCTGGAGATCGGCCGTGACCTTGGCGGCGTCTCCGGGCGCCACCAACACGGCCATGCCGATGCCGCAATTGAACGTGCGCGCCATTTCCATCGCCGGCACGTTGCCTTCCGCGGCAAGCCAGCGAAAAAGGGCGGGATAGGGCCAGGCGCCGGCATCGATCTTTGCGACCAGCCCTTCCGGGAGCACGCGGGGAATGTTTTCAAGCAGGCCGCCGCCGGTTATGTGCGCCAGCGCCTTCACCTTTTCGGAGCGAATCGCGTCGAGGGTGCTTTTCACGTAAATGCGGGTCGGTCGCAGCAGGGCCTCGCCCAGGCTTTGGGTGGCGTCGAAAGGCGCCGGTGCGTCGAAAGAAACCCCTGCGTCCGCAACGATGCGCCGGATAAGGGAAAAGCCGTTGGCGTGGGCCCCGTTTGACGCGAGGCCCAGGATCACATCGCCCGGCGTGACGCGTTCGCCGGTTAATAGCTGGCCGCGTTCCGCCGCGCCAATAGCAAAGCCGGCAAGATCGTAGTCGCCTTCCCCGTACATGCCCGGCATTTCGGCGGTTTCGCCGCCGATAAGCGCGCAGCCTGCTTCCGTGCAGCCCGTGGCGATGCCGGCGACCACGTCCTTCGCAGTTTCGACGTCCAACCGGCCAGTGGCAAAATAATCCAGGAAGAAAAGCGGCTCGGCGCCTTGGACGATGATATCGTTCACGCACATCGCCACCAGGTCGATCCCGATCGTCTCGTGGCGGGAAAGCGCGGTTGCGACACGAAGCTTCGTGCCGACCCCATCCGTCGCGGCGACCAGAATCGGGCTTTGAAAGCCGGCGGCCGCTAAATCGAAGAGCCCGCCGAATCCGCCCAGCCCACCCAGCATTCCTTTGCGGGCGGTGCCACGCGCAAGGGGCTTGATGGCTTCGACAAGCGCCGTGCCGGCTGCGATATCAACCCCGGCTTTCTTGTATGTGTGGCTGTTAATGGCCCATCCGCCCGTGATAGTAATAAGATGTGAATCCGAGCATGCCCAGTGACGCTGAAGATACTTAATCGCAGACGGTTTGCAATGGTCCTTTGTTCTTTATGGCGCCTTGCGGCCACCTTGGTGGCCGCATCCGGTCTTGGTTTTGCCATTGCCCTGGCGGAAACCCGCCCGGCTGCGGCGGATGTCTTTACGGTCGAGGGGGTAGCGGTGGATGCCACGGCCCGTACGGCCGAGGAGGCCAGGGATGTTGCCCTCGCCGAGGGGCAGTATGAGGCCTTTATCCGGCTGTTCAATCGGATGACCCTGCGCCTGGACCGTTCCCGTTTGCCGGACATCGCGCCGGAAACCATCGCCAACCTTGTGCATGCCTTCGAGGTACAGGATGAAAAAACATCCGGCATTCGTTATCTCGCAAAACTGACCGTCCATTTTAAGGACGATGCCTTTCTGAAATTTCTCCAGACGCACGAAATTCCTTACGCGACGACTCGCAGCAGGCCGGTTCTCGTGTTGCCTGTTTTTGATTCCGGAGAAGAGCGAACTCTTTGGCGGGACCCGAACCCGTGGCGGGATGCCTGGCGTGCCCTGCCGCCCCGCGACGGTCTGGTGCCGTTTGTGTTTCCTTATGGGGATCTTTCGGACGTTACCGCAATCGATGCTGCCCAGGCCGCGCTTGGAGACCAGGACCGTCTGGCGGCGATTGCAAAGCGCTACAACGCGACGGCGATTCTCGTTGCGCAGGTGCGCTCGACCACCGAAACATTCCTTAATTTGCCGGCGATTTATCTGAGCCTCAGCCGCTATGGTGCCGGGGCCTGGGGGGACGTGTATGTGGCCAGCTTCCTGGGGGCGAGTGGCGAGCCGCCGGAAGGCCTGTTTCGCCAGGCGATCGAGCAGACCGTTCAGCGGATTGAGGAAAGCTGGAAACTTGATAATCTTTTGCAGTCGGGAGAAGAGGGCGAGGTAACGGTCGCCGTGCCGCTGCAAGGGTTGGAGGATTGGCTGAAAATCGAGAAACGCCTGGGCAGTATTCCCTCCGTGCTTGAAAACCGGCTCGTCTACCTTTCCCGCGAAGAGGCGCGTGTGCGGATTCGTTTTCAAGGCGGCGGCATGCAATTGCAGCGTGCACTGTTGCAAAGCGATTTGTATCTTTCCTTTCAGCCATATCAAGGCAGTCAGGCCCTTGTCTTGAAAGCGGGCGAGGCGACGGAGGGGACGGAAGGTGCAGAGTAAGAACGCCATGGCGATGAACGGGATTGTCACCGTTCCGAACGGCATTAGCCTTTTGCGGCTGTTTGCTGTGCCGCTGATGCTGTGGCTTTTGCTGGAAGAAGCCTTTGCCGCTGCTTTCTGGTTGTTCCTGATCGCCAGCATTTCGGACGGCATCGATGGCTTTATCGCCAAGCGTTTTAACGCGCGCTCGGTGGTCGGCGCCTATCTCGATCCCATCGCCGACAAGGCGCTTTTGATGGGGGTCTATATTACGTTGGGGGTCGCGGGACATTTACCGCTGTGGCTGGCGGCCCTTGCCGTGTTCCGCGATTTGATCATTGTCGGTGGGGCCGTGCTGTTTCGGGGGCTTACCGGCAATCTCAAGATGGAGCCACTGCTTAGCGGCAAGCTCAATACCTTGGCGCAAATTCTGCTGGCAGCGATGGCTTTGGCAGGGTTGGGTCTCAACCTTCCCGTTGCGCCGTTGACCGAAATCCTGGTCTATTTCGTTACGGCAACGCTCTTGTATTCCGCGGGGTGCTATCTTGCGACCTGGTCATGGCGCGCAAGCGGATTGGAGGAATAGCGTGAGCCGGTCTTTTCGTTTCTGGGCCATAGCCCTTCTTCTCTTCCTGGTCTTTCTCTATCTTTTCCAGGGCATCTTGTTGCCCTTCGTCGCAGGTTTGGCGGCAGCGTATTTTCTCGATCCGGTCACGGACCGGCTGGAGAAGGCTTCGCGTTCACGCGCCGTGGCGACGGTCTTGGCCATGTTCGGTTTTTACGTCGCCATTTGCGCCTTCTTCCTGCTTTTCTGGCCACTGCTTGAAAGCCAAATCACGACATTTGCCGAGCGCCTTCCGGGCTATCTGGAAGAAATTCGCGAAACGGTGGTTCCCTATCTGACCGGTGTCTTCGCCGAGCTTTCGCCGGAAACCGTCGGCAAGGTGAAAGCGGTCGCTGGCGCCGAGGCGGGCAAGGTGCTGACCTGGCTGGGGGGGCTTGCCGAACATGTCTGGAGCGGCGGCCTTGCGCTTTTCAACCTTCTCTCACTGGCCATCATCACACCGATTGTCACGTTCTACCTGCTTCGGGATTGGGACAAGATCGTTCGCCAGGTGGATGGGTGGTTTCCAAGGGCGCATGCGAAAACCATTCGCGAACAATTTCACGAGATCGACCGCACTTTGGCTGGCTTCGTTCGGGGGCAAGCGATGGTTTGTCTCCTGCTTGCAATTTTTTACGGCGTGGGCCTGACGCTTGCCGGCCTCGATTTTGGGCTGATCGTTGGCATTGCGACGGGGCTGATTTCTTTCGTTCCCTATTTCGGCATGCTTATCGGATTTGCCATTGGTATCACCCTTGCCCTTCTGCAATTTGCCGAGTGGCTTCCCGTGGTTGTCGTTGCCAGCGTTTTCCTGCTTGGTCAGGTGATCGAAGGGAATTTTCTTACGCCGAAATTGGTGGGGAAGCGCGTCGGCCTGCACCCGGTGTGGATCATTTTTGCGTTGATGGCCGGCGGCGCGTTGGCCGGGTTCCTTGGCGTGTTGCTGGCGGTGCCGGTCGCGGCGGTTCTAGGCGTGTTGGCGCGTTTTGCCATTCGGCGTTACCAGGCAAGCGCCTATTATCTGGGAACCGCCGAAAGCGCCTCCGAAAATAAGGAGAAAACGTGACGGCGCTGCAGCTTCCCCTTGATCTTGGCCACCGCCCGGCCCTTGGCGGCGAGGATTTTCTGGTTGCGCCCGCCAATGCGGACGCGATCGCGTGGATGGACCGCTGGCCGGATTGGCGCGGGCCCGGCCTGGTGCTTTACGGGCCGGCGGGTTGCGGCAAGACGCATCTGGCCCATGTCTGGCAGGCGCGCACCCAGGCGCCGCTTGTACGGGCCGCGGACCTTGGCGAGGAGCCGCGGGCGATCATAGGGGATAGGCGGGCTTGCGTCGTCGAAGAGGCTTCCGCCTGCGCCGAGACGGCGTTGCTTCACCTTTACAATGTGTTGGCCGAACGCAAGGGACATTTGCTTTTGACGGATCGCGAGCCGCCGGCGCGCTGGTCCAGCCAATTGGCGGACCTTCGCTCGCGGCTGCTTACGCTGCCGGCCGTCCGCATGGGCGTTCCGGACGACCAGCTCTTCGCCGCCGTTTTGGTAAAGCTATTTAGCGATCGCCAACTCGACGTAAGCGAGGAGGTCGTCGCCTATCTCCTGAACCGTATCGAGCGCTCGTTCGCCGTGGCGCGCAAACTGGTGGGCGAATTGGACGCCGCGGCCCTTGCGCGGCACCGTCGCATCACCGTGCCCTTCGTCCGGGAAATTTTAGGCGGCGAGAACTAGTCTTCCGTCGGCGTCGGCTGTGTGGAAAGAAGGCGCAACTCGCTGCCTTCGACGGCAAGCGCAAGGCCGCCATGTTTTAAGGCCAGCGCCGCCTCGCCAAACACGACGCGCCGCCAGCCGCGCAACGCCGGTACGTCCGCGTTGTCGTCGGCGGCAATCTGTTCGATGTCGCTGCTGCTGGCGATGAGCTTCTGGGCAACGGAATGTTCTTCGCATTTCATCTTGAGCAGCACTTTTAGCAAATCCACCGTCGGACCCAGCCCGCCGGTCTTTGCGAGCCGTTTCAAGGGTTCCGGGCAGTCTTTCTCCGCAAGCGCGCGGGCTTTCCGAACCGCCTCGACGATGGCTTCGCCCAGCTTGTTTTCCGATGCCCGGCCGATGCCACGGCACCGCCGCAAATCGGCGGTGCTTTCCGGCATTTGCGCGGCAGCTTCGAGAATGGCGTCGTCGCGCAGGACGCGGTTGCGGGGCACGTCCTGCTCTTGGGCCATGGTTTCCCGTAAGGCGGCAATCTCGCGAACGGCGGCAAGAAAACGCCGGTTGGTGTTGCGCGTCTTTAGCCTGCGCCACGCTTCTTTCGGTTTCAGGCAATAGGTGGCCGGGTCCGTGAGAATGGCCATCTCGCTTTCCAGCCAATCCATGCGCCCGGTCTTTTCCAACTTCTCGCGAAGTTTTTCATAGACGATGCGCAAATGGGTGACGTCGGCGAGCGCATATTCGAGCTGTTTTTCGCTTAAAGGACGGTGCGCCCAATCCGTAAAACGTTGCGACTTGTCGATGCGGGCCTTCGCCAATCGGCTGACCAGGGTTTCATAAGCGATCGAATCGCCGAAGCCACACGCCATCGCTGCGACTTGCGTATCAAAAATCGGGGCCGGAATGGTTTCGTTCAGGTGAAAGAAAATTTCGACGTCTTGGCGCGCTGCGTGAAAAACTTTAATGACGTTTTTATTCGCCATCAATTCCAACAGGGGCGTTAGGTCGATGTTCTCCGCCAGCGGGTCGATTGCCGCGACGTCCTTGGGTCCGGCAACCTGGGCGAGGCAAAGTTGGGGCCAGTAGGTTTTCTCGCGGATGAATTCCGTGTCGACGGTAACAAATTCGGCCTCGGATAGGCGCTTGCAAAGCTCAGAAAGCGCCTCCGTTTCGGTGATCGTCCGCATGGGCGAGCTATACACGGAAACGGGTGCTCATGAAAGGGAAGAGCGTGCTGCCGGGGCTGGTCGCGGATGGCGTCCAAGACGTCTTGACAAGCCGGATTGTTTCGTGCGCTGTTCCCGCCGATACGACTGGCGTGTGCCGGAAGGTTGCGGATCGGCAGCCACCGCCACCGGAGACGGGGAAGAATGCACCCATACCGAACCCACCATTGCGCTGCGTTGCGTCCCTCAGACGTTGGCGAAACCGTCCGGCTCTCGGGGTGGATTCATCGAAAGCGAGACCATGGCGGTCTGCTTTTTGTCGATCTTCGCGATCATTATGGGCTTACGCAATGTGTCGTCGAGACGTCGAGCGACATTTTCAAGATTGCCGAGACGGTGCACAACGAAAGCGTCGTCACCGTCACGGGCAAGGTCGTCGCCCGCTCCGAGGAAACCGCGAACCGGGATCTGCCTACCGGTGAAATCGAAATTCGCATCGAAACCTTTACGGTCCAGTCGGCCGCCGACATGTTGCCTTTGCAGGTCAACAGCGAGATGGATTACCCGGAGGAAACGCGCCTGCGTTATCGTTTTCTCGACCTTCGGCGTGAAAAGATGCATGCGAACATGCAGCTTCGCTCGGATGTCGTCACAAGCCTTCGCCGTCGCATGACGGAGGCCGGCTTTACGGAATTTCAAACGCCGATCCTGACTTCCAGTTCGCCGGAAGGCGCGCGCGATTATCTCGTGCCGAGCCGCATTCATCCCGGCCATTTTTATGCGCTTCCCCAGGCGCCTCAGCAATATAAGCAGCTTTTGATGGTGGCGGGTTTCGATCGCTATTTTCAAATCGCGCCCTGTTTTCGCGACGAGGATGCACGGGCCGACCGTTCGCCGGGCGAGTTTTATCAACTCGACATTGAAATGTCCTTTGTGACCCAGGACGATGTGTTCCAGGCTGTGGAGCCGGTGTTGCACAGCCTCTTTGAGGAATTTGCGAAGGGCCGGTCGGTAAGCCCGCTGCCCTTCCAGCGTATCCCCTATGACGAGGCCATGCTTGTGTATGGCTCGGACAAGCCGGATTTGCGCAACCCTTTGCGGATCTCGGATGTCACGGAGGCCTTTGACGGCTCGGACTTCTCGATTTTTGCCAAGGCAATCGCCAAGGGGGCCGTTGTGCGTGCCATTCCTGGTCCCGGCACTTCGGATCGCCCAAGAAGCTTCTTCGACAAGCTGAACGATTGGGCGCGCGATGAAGGCGCGCCAGGCCTTGGGTATATCGTTTTTGCAGAAGGGGCCGCGAAGGGGCCCATCGCGAAATTTCTGGACGCGTCGCGCCTAGCCATATTGCGTGAAAAAAGCGGGGTCGGGGATGGGGATGCCCTTTTCTTCGCGTGCGATAAGCCGGATGCGGCGGGTAAATTTGCGGGCATTGTCCGCGATAAGCTTGGCCGCGATCTCGACCTGCTGGAAAAGGACGCCTTCCGGTTTTGCTGGATTATCGATTATCCCCTCTTTGAACTGGACGCGGATGGCCGCGTCGGTTTCAGCCATAACCCCTTTTCCATGCCTCAGGGCGGCCTGGAAGCGCTGGAGAAGGAAGACCCTCTCACCATCAAGGCCTATCAGTACGACATCGTTTGCAACGGGATCGAGCTTTCAAGCGGGGCAATCCGCAACCATTTGCCGGAAATCATGTACAAGGCGTTCGCCATCGCCGGGTATTCGCAAGAAGACGTGGAAACGCGTTTCGGCGGCCTTTTAAACGCGTTTAAGTTTGGCGCCCCGCCCCATGGCGGCGTCGCGCCGGGACTCGATCGCATCGTGATGCTGCTGGCCGATGAGCCGAACATCCGCGAGGTCATCCTCTTTCCGATGAACCAGAACGCCGAGGACCCACTGATGCTGGCGCCCTCCGAGATGACGGCGGAGCGGCTTCATGAGCTGCATTTGCGCGTCTTTCTGCCCAAGCTGAAAAAAGAATAAAGCAGAAAAATATCAATTTTACATTGATTCGTAATAAGTTAGCTAAATTCCTTAACGGGACATTCAGGCTATTCTGCTAGATTCCGCAATGCAGCTTTCAAAGCGCCTTTGGAAAAACGGATGCGCCTTTTGACAAAATGGACGGCGAAAAGAGCGGCAGCCAGCCTATGCCTTGCCCTGCTAGCAAGCGGTTGCGCCTTGCCGCCCGCGGTAACGGTGGCAAGCTTTGCCGCCGATGGCGTGAGCTACATGGTAAGCGGGCGAACCGTTTCGGATCATGCGCTTTCCTATGCGGCGCAGGAAGATTGCGCGATGCACCGGGTCGTTAAGGGAGAGGGCATCTGCAAGCCCGAGGCGCCGGCAGGCGGCATGGCGCTGGCCGATGCTGGCATGTCTTACCAAGGGACGCTGGAAAGCCTGGAACCGGCCGCCCCGGAACCGGCTGCACCAGAGCCAGAGGCGCTTGAAACGTCGCCGCAGGCCGAACCAGAGGCACCCATCGCACTCCTTGCCGCCCCCGCTGAAGAAGCGCGGGTTGAAGAGGCGGCCCTTCCAGGCCAGACCGATGCGGAAAAGCCGGGTCCCGATGTGCGCTGGGCCTATCGTGGCAATGCTGGAGAGGCGGCCACCTTCCTTGCCCTGGGCAGTTACCGTTTTCGCACGAACGCCGCCGATATGGCGGCACGCTATGCGACGTATTCGCCCTCTATCGTGACCGCTTATCTTCACGGCGAGCGCTATTACCGCGTCGTCATCGGCCCCTATTCGGAAGACGGTGTCGAGGATGCAAAAGCGGCCCTTCTTCGTGCCGGGGCAAACCCTTGGCGGGTGCGCCTTTGCGGCGTCGAAGGCGTGGGGACGAATTGCAAGGAAGCGGGCTAGCCGGTTTTGGCCTGGATGTCCGTGGTTTAAGAAGGGGTGTGGGATTTGCGCCGCTTGCTTTGGAACATGGCGGCATCCGCCCGTTCGATCAGGTTCTTTTTCTGATCCCCCGGTCCAAAAGATTCAATGCCAAAGCTGACCTGAACCGGAATGCGGTGACCGTTCGATGTCACGACGCTGCGCTTCAAAAGATTGTTTAGCGCTTCGAGGCGGCGCAATCCGTAGGTAACGCCCGTTTCCGCCATTAGGACGGCGAATTCGTCGCCACCAATTCGAGCCACGTAATCCGTTTCACGCACATTCGCCAAAATCCGGCGGGCGATTTCGCGCAAAACTTCGTCGCCGATCGGATGGCCATAGTGGTCGTTGATTTTCTTGAAATCATCGACGTCGCTGATGGCAAGAATGCCCGTCAAGTTGCTGCGATTGGCGCTGGCCAATGTGCGGCTGAGCTGGGCGTCAAAACCGCGACGATTGAGAAGCCCCGTCAATTCATCCGTCATGGTGAGGACTTCAAGCTTGGCAATGCGCTCGGCCTGTGCGATGAGGCGACGTTCGGCGTCACCTGCCATGCGCAAGGCTTGTTCCAACAGCGCCAATTGGTTGACGCCATGGAGTTGTTCTTCCCAAGGTTTCAGCTTCGAGCGGGCCGCGCCTATTTTTAGGCTGTCGGCTTGCGCAAGGCCAGGGGTGGGGGGGTTCTGCCCCGTTGGTTCCGAATGCATTTTCGCCGTTGCCATGATTTTGCGCTTCCGTTTTGCCCCGTGATAATTCGCTATAGGTAACTAGCAAGCGGCATGCCAAGGAAAAATAGTGTAAAAACAAAGAGTTATAATTAGTCTCCCGGGACGTGGGCGGCAAAAATTTCCTATTCGTCCCTTTTTGCCGCCGGGCGCGGCGAAATTTGCCCTTGTGTTTCGTGCCGCGTGCTCAGACCCTCCATGAAAACGTAAGAGGAAAACATGCGCCAGCCTTCCCCGACATATTGCCCGCGTAATTTTGGCCCGGTCCGGCGTGGAGCCGTGTCCCTTGCCATTCTTTCCGCGTTTTTCGCCTTTCATGGGGCCCGTGCGGAGACGAAGCTTTTGCCCCATCGCGCCTATTATTCGGCAACGATTGGCGAGGTGAAAAGGGGAAGTCAGGTCGTGGACGCGCAAGGCAAGATGGCGGTCGAGGTGGCGCAATCTTGCGAGGGATGGGAAACGGTGCAGAACTCCCGTTTGCGGCTTGCCAACAGTCAGGGCGGTGAATTCGACGTGGACGTGCAATTTACAGGTTGGGAATCCCGGGACGGGCTTCAATTCCATTTCAACTATGTGCACAAAAACAACGGCGTCGTTCAGATGGAGCTGCTCGGCAAGGCGGAAATCCCGGAAAAGGGAGGGGATGGGACGGTCACCTTTTCGCAGCCTGCAAATGCGAAGATGACGCTACCAAAGGGAACCATCTTTCCCACGGAGCATTTGTCCATGTTGCTCGCCCATGCCGATGCTGGAAAGATTCTTTTTTCCAAGCTTGTCTATGACGGCACGAAGCGCGACGGCGCTTATGAAATGAGCGCCGTTTTCAGCAAGCCATATATTTTTTCGGGAAAAGAGGCCGAAGGCCCGAACGCGAAAAAAGACGGACTTGAACGCCTTGCCGGCGCGCGCGGCTGGCCGGTTCGGCTTGCTCTCTTTCCCCATGGTGCCGTGGATGCCATGCCGGAAATTGAAATTGGCATCCGGTTGCTCGACTCCGGGGTAGCAAGCCACTTGCTGTTCGATCATGGCGATTTCACCATTTCCAGCAAGTTGGAGCGGATCGAGTGGTTGCCATCACCGAAATGCTAGCTTTTGCCCCTTTGGGAAGGACGCTTTTCAAAGGTTTTCAGGGGGTTTTGCGGGGACGGGCCAAGGGGCCGGCAAGTCTTAAGAATATGCTAACCATCCTCGCCGTAACACTAAAGACGTGAAAACAGGGGGCGGGCGATGCCACAGACCATCCTGATCGTTGAGGACAACGATCTGAACATGAAGCTCTTCCAGGACCTCCTGGTGGCCAATGGCTACCGGACCCTGCAGACGAAGGATGGCTTCAAGGCGCTGGAAATGGTGCGGCAGCACAAGCCGGACCTGGTTTTGATGGATATCCAACTTCCAGAAATCTCTGGCCTGACCATTACAAAACAAATCAAGGAAGACGAAGCGTTGAAGTCGATCCCGGTCATCGCCGTGACGGCCTTTGCGATGAAGGGCGATGAGGAAAAGATTCGCGATGGCGGCTGTGAAGCCTATATCGCCAAGCCGATTTCCGTTCCGCACTTCCTGGGAACCATCAAGAAAGTTTTAGGGTAGGGAACGATGACTGCGCGGGTTTTAATCGTCGATGACATGCCGGCGAATGTGAAGCTGCTGGAAGCGCGCCTTTCGAGCGAATATTTTGACGTTGTCACCGCAAAGGATGGGCCCTCTGCGCTTGAAACGCTGCAGAGCGATTCGCCGGACATCGTATTGCTGGACGTCATGATGCCGGGCATGAGTGGCTTCGAGGTTTGCGAAAAAATTAAGGCCAACCCAAAAACCGCACATATCCCCGTCGTCATGGTTACGGCGTTGAGCGAGACGCGCGACCGCATCCAAGGCCTGGAGGCCGGCGCCGATGACTTTCTGACAAAGCCGGTGAACGACAAGGCGCTGCTGGCGCGGGTCCGCAATTTGACGCGGGTCAAAATGATGATGGATGCCTGGCGGCGCCGATCGGAAACCTTCGAGCAGCTTGGGCTTGAAGTTCATCTCCCGGAATTGGCCAAGGAGGGCGCGGACAAGGCGAAGGTGCTCGTGATCGAGGACAGCGAACATAGTGCCGAGCATATTCGGGAAACGTTGGTGACGGTGGAAGGAGACGACGTCACGGTCGTTGCCGATGGGGCATCGGCGCTGGCGGTGCTAGGGGAATCGGCTTATGAACTCATCGTTCTCAGCCTGGATTTGTTGAACGAGGACGCCTTAAGGCTTGTGGCGCAGATTCGCGCGCGGGAAGAACTTCGCAATCTGTCGATTCTTGTCCTCGTCGAAGAGCATGAGGAGGATATCCTCGCCAAGGCGTTTGAGGTGGGCGCGCATGATTACCTGGTTCGACCGATTGAAAAGAGCGAGCTAATTCTTCGCAGCCGCACGCAAATCCGCCATCGCCGCTATCAAGAGCGGCTGAGCAACGACTATCAGGACAGCCTGGCGCTTGCCGTGACCGATAGCCTGACCGGGCTTTACAATCGGCGTTATCTGGAGACGCACCTGCCGCGCATGCTGGAAGATGCCCTCCATGATGAGAAAGACCTAACTGTGATGCTGGTTGACGTGGACCATTTCAAGGATGTGAACGATCGCTACGGCCATGCCGCGGGCGATGAGGTCTTGAAAGAGGTGGCGGCGCGGATTCGGGCGAACGTTCGCAGCTTCGATCTCGTCACGCGCCTTGGGGGAGAAGAATTTGTCGTTGTCATGCCGGATTGTTCGCTGCCTTTCGTTCAGGCGACGGCCGAGCGCGTGCGTGCCGGCCTTTCCGACCAGCCGATCTTCCTGAAAGGCCAGAATGAGGGCATCACCGTGACCGTCAGCCTTGGCGTCTCGCAAGTTCAGGATCGGGAAGACATGCCGGAGGCGCTGCTCAAGCGGGCCGATCTCGCCATGTACAAGGCGAAGGCCATGGGGCGCAACAAGGTCTGGGTGTCGGAAAGTGACGACGACGTTGAATGCTCAGCCTGAGGCAATAAAAAACCGCCCGAAGGCGGCGTCGCTCGGCAGGCCATTGCCCGCTTATTTCAGCTTTGTTTCCTTGAAGAGGACGTGCTTGCGGACGACGGGATCGTACTTCTTGAGCTCGATCTTTTCCGTCAATTGCCGCGGGTTTTTCTTCCGCAGGTAGTAGTAGCCAGTCTCTGCCGAGCTGACCAGCTTAATCAAAATGGTGTTTTTCGACTTTGCCATGCCAATAGAATCCTTAGGCGCCTTTCCCGTCTTTGGGCCGCAAACTTAGCCGTTCCGTCGCCCCTGTCAAGATGAAAGCCCGTCCCCCTGGGCAGGGCCCTTGGGGCGGCCGCCCAAGCGCTAGTCTTTCAAGGCCCCTTCCTTGTTGGCGATTTCTTCCGGGGCTTCCTCAAGCAGGCTGGCGTAGAGCCCGGCATCCTTCAGAAGCGCCTCGGCAATGGGAAGGT
>JAJFGH010000039.1 GCA_021776275.1 Alphaproteobacteria bacterium
GAATTTTGCCATTTCGGACACCGCCTTGGCGGAAGGGCTGCAAAACGCCGTGTGGCCGGGACGCTTGCAGCGCCTTTCCCGGACGTCTGCCATGCCGCCGCTTCCCGATGGGTGTGCGCTTTGGCTGGATGGCGGGCACAACGCCGCCGCCGCTGCTGCCCTTGGCCAATGGGCGGCAGCGGGGCCGCGGCCGCTGGCGCTGGTGCTTGGCATGCTGGAAACGAAGGACCCGGCCGAATTTTTGAAACCCCTGGCCCCGTTCGTGGACGTTTTTTACGGGGTGCCGATTGCCGGCCAGAAGGCCGCGCTTTCGCCCGCCGCGTTGGTCGCGGCGGCAAAGGAGGCCGGTATCGAAACGGCCCAGGCGGCCGAAAGCCCTGCCGCCGCGCTGGGCCGGATCCAGGGCGCCCCGGCCCGAATTTTGATTGCCGGCTCCCTTTACCTTGCCGGCGAGGTGCTTGGGCAATGGGCGCCGGAAGAGATCGGCTGACATGGCGCCGGGGGAGGCTTGCGGCTACAATTGCCGGCGATGACCGATCCCGCTCCCGAGGCCGCCGGCCTCGATCCGAAGAAATTCCGCGACCCCGATCGCACCGCCGACGGCGCGGCGCGGGCGGTGGTGCCGTTTTCCGGCTTGGAGACGCTTTGGATCAACACCGGCACCCTTTGCAATTTGACCTGCACCCATTGCTATATCGAATCGAGTCCGACGAACGACCGGTTGGTGTATCTGACGGCTGCGGAAGTCGCCGTCTATCTTGACGAGATTGCGACGAAGCAGATGGCAACCCGGGAAATCGGTTTTACCGGCGGCGAGCCTTTCATGAATCCCGATTTTCCAGCCATGCTGGAAGATTCGCTCGGGCGCGGGTTTTGCGTGCTGGTGCTGACGAACGCCATGCGCCCGATGCGCCGCCACGAGAACGCCTTGCGTGCTTTAAAGGATGCGTTTGGATCGAAGCTCGTTCTTCGCGTTTCGATGGATCATTACGGCAAGGCCCTGCACGATACGGAACGCGGCGAAGGCAGTTGGGAAAAAACCCTCGACGGTCTGCGATGGCTTAGCGATGCAGGTTTTACGGTGCACATTGCCGGGCGCACCTGCTGGGGCGAAGCGATTTCGGATTTGCGCAAAGGCTACGATCGCCTCTTTCAGGCCCACGGCATCCGCATCGACGCGGCAAGTGAGGAGGCGCTGGTTCTATTCCCGGAAATGGATGGCGCGGAAGACGTGCCCGAAATCACGACGGCCTGCTGGGGGCGCCTTGGCGTCGCGCCTGCGGACATCATGTGCGCCAGGACACGCATGGTTGCCAAGCGCAAAGGGGCGGCCCAACCGGTGGTGCTGGCCTGTACCCTGGTTGCCTATGATGCGGCCTTCGAGAAGGGGCGCACCCTTGAAGAGGCCGCTTCGCCGGTGAAGCTAAACCATCCCTATTGCGCCCGTTTCTGCGTTCTTGGCGGCGCCTCGTGCAGCCGCACCGCCTGAACGGGGCTTTTCCAGGCAAGGCCGCTTGACGAAAGGGCGGCGGGTTTTTATGGTTCACCCCCTGTGGTGATTTGTTCGACCGGCTTGCGGCCACGGAAAAGAAACCGCTAAAAGGTCCGCGTGGGAACGCCCCTGACAAAACCGTCCGGGTTTTTGTCCAGTTCCCGCCGCTCCATATGCCGCAAAGGTCTATATGCTGCGAGGTTCTGTGCCGCAAGGTTCAAGGAGAGCGTAATGGCGGAGCGTAAATTGAATCAGGAAAACTGGCGGCCTGCTACGAAATTGGTTCGCGGCGGGCAAATGCGCACGCAGTTTCAGGAAACCAGCGAAGCGTTGTTTCTTACCTCCGGCTACGTTTACGACGAAGCCGAGCAGGCGGAGCTTGCCTTCAAGGGCGATCTCGACCGCTACGTCTATTCGCGTTTCAAAAATCCGACCGTTTCCATGTTCGAAGAACGGATGGCCCTTCTTGAGGATGCCGAAATTTGTCATGGGACGGCGACGGGCATGTCGGCCGTTTTCGGGGCGCTAAGCGGAGTTCTCTGCGCCGGCGACCGGCTGGTCGTTTCGCGGGCGCTTTTTGGCTCCTGCCGTTACGTGGCGTGCGAGGTGATGCCGCGTTATGGCGTCGAAGTCGTCGTCGTCGACGGCGCGGATTTGGCGCAATGGAAGGAGGCGCTTCGTCACGAGACGAAGATGGTGTTCTTGGAATCGCCGTCCAATCCGACGCTTGAGATCATCGATATTCCGGCCGTGGCCGAGCTTGCTCACAAGGCGGGCGCGAAGCTTGTCGTCGACAACGTGTTTGCGACGCCGATCTTGCAATCGCCGTTCACGCTTGGCGCCGACATCGTTGTCTATTCCGCCACGAAG
Source organism: Alphaproteobacteria bacterium (assembly GCA_021776275.1). GTDB lineage: Bacteria > Pseudomonadota > Alphaproteobacteria. Next base: position 2,363 of record JAJFGH010000039.1, read on the forward strand.
CATATCGATGGCCAGGGGCGCTGCCTTGGCGGCGCCATCCTGTGCGATGCGGAATTTTCCGAAGCAAACTATGTGCGGTTTTTGCGCAACACAGGTCCGGCGCTAAGTCCGTTCAACGCCTGGGTCCTGTTGAAGGGGCTGGAGACGCTGGCGCTTCGCGTTCAAAAGCATTGCGAAAATGCGCGCACGCTGGCGGCCTTCCTGGAAAAACAAAAGGCCGTGCCGAAAATTTATTACCCCGGCCTGGCCAGCCATCCGCAGCATGCCCTTGCCAAGGCGCAGATGAAGGATTTTGGCAGCATCATCGCCTTCGAAGTCGATGGCGGAAAAAAAGAAGCGTTCCGCTTCCTGAATGCACTCAAGCTGATCGATATTTCCAACAATCTTGGAGATACGAAAAGCCTGATTACCCATCCGGCAACGACGACCCATCAAAGCGTCGAGGAAGCGGAGCGCCGGCGCATGGGGATCGGGGACAGCCTGATCCGGATTTCCGTCGGCCTCGAGGACGTCGAGGATTTAAAGGAAGATCTTTCTCAAGCCTTTGAAATAATTTAAGAAAATCCGCCTGCGCAGGGGAAAATCCGCCTTTTTTCCCATGCTGGACATCAGGGGCCGGCTCCGTAGAATAGCGGTGCCGAGGGCCGGTACGAACGCGCAAGGATCGCAAATGTATACGGAAATTACCCGCTCGATCGAAGTCACGGTAGAGCCCGTCTATTTGGAAGACCAATCGGCGCCCGACGAAAGCCATTTCGTCTGGGCGTACCGGGTTCGTATCGAGAATCAGAGCGAGGAGACCGTCCAATTGGTAAACCGCTATTGGCGCATTACCGATGCGGGCGGCCGGGTTCAGGAAGTGCGCGGCGCCGGAGTCGTTGGCGAGCAGCCCGTTCTGCGGCCGGGCGAGGCGTTTGAATATACAAGCGGCACGCCGCTTCGTACCTCCAATGGGTTTATGATGGGGTCTTACGAAATGGAATCGGAAAACGGGGAATCCTTCGACATCACCATTCCACCCTTCTCATTGGATTCGCCCCATGAAGATGCCTTGCTGCATTAAGGTATGAACGGGATCCGTTCCGCCAATTTCAAAGAACGAGAGGAAAGAAGCCGTTAGGCATGTGAAGTCGCCGACCCCCTGCCATCCTTTCGCGGTTGCAAATCCGCGGCCATCGAAGGAAGAGGCCGAAGCCGCCGTCCGCACGCTGATTCGCTGGGCCGGCGACGATCCGGACCGGGAGGGCCTTTTGGATACGCCGGACCGCGTGGTTCGTGCATATCAGGAATATTTTGCCGGTTACGAAGAGGACCCGGTCGAGCTTCTCCAGCGTACGTTCGAGGAGACGGATGGCTATGACGAAATGGTTATTCTGCGCGACATTCGGTTTGAGTCGCATTGCGAACACCATCTCGCGCCGATCGTCGGCATCGCGCACGTTGCCTATCTTCCGAACCGCCGGGTCATCGGCATCAGCAAGCTTGCCCGGATCATCGAGGTCTATGCCAGGCGGATGCAGATTCAGGAAAAGATGACGGTGCAAATCGCAACCGCCATCCACGAAGTGCTAGAGCCGAAAGGCGTCGCGGCCGTGATCGAGGCGCAGCACCATTGCATGACGACGCGCGGCATTCACAAGCCCGGCGTGGCGATGCTTACCAGCCATATGATCGGGGCTTTCCGGGACAACCCGACAACCCGCCGCGAATTTCTGTCGATGATCGGTCAGACGCGGGTTTCCGCGCCCATCGGGCCCTAATTCGTGAAGACCGGACGGCCCCTGACCGGCGCTCCGCGCCCGGCCTAGGGGGTCGCGTCGCAGTTCCGCTGACACGGAGGCGAGACGTATCTTGCTCGATTTCCGACCCATTCTGTTCGTGATTGGCTTGTTGTTGACGACCCTTGCGGCGGCCATGAGCGTGCCGGCTATCGTCGATGCGCTGGCCGGGCATGCGGATTGGCAGGTTTTTGCGATCTCGTCGGGCTTTACCCTTTTCATCGGCGTCTCGCTGGTGCTGGCGGGGCGGGCGGCCGAGATGCGGCTTACCATTCGTCAGGCGTTCTTGCTGACCACGCTTAGCTGGCTGGCGATTGCGATTTTTGCGGCTTTGCCGATCGCCTTTTCCGATTTGGGCCTTTCCTACACGGACGCTTTTTTCGAGGCGATGTCCGGCCTGACGACAACGGGCTCGACGGTGATCGTCGGCCTGGACGATGCGCCGCCGGGAATTTTGCTTTGGCGGGCCTTGCTGCAATGGCTTGGCGGCGTCGGCATCATCGTCATGGCCGTGGCGGTGTTGCCGGTTCTGAAAGTCGGCGGCATGCAGCTTTTCCAAACGGAATCTTCGGACACGTCCGAAAAGGTGTTGCCCCGGATCGCCCAGATCATCACCGGCATTTCGGTGATCTATATTGGCCTGACGGCGCTTTGTGCGTTGTTGCTTTGGACGTTGGGCATGACCGGCTTCGAGGCCATCGTCCATGCCATGACGACGGTTGCGACCGGCGGCTTCTCGACATCGGATGGTTCCATCGGCCATTTCGACAGCGCTGCGATCGATTGGACGATCACCCTGTTCATGGTGCTGGCCAGCCTGCCCTTCGTCCTTTACCTGCAGGCCGTTCGCGGCAATATGCTGGCGCTGATGCGGGATAGCCAGGTGCGCTGGTTTTTGGGCGCCGTTCTGATCTATGTGGTGGTCATGGCGGGCTGGCTTTGGGACAGCTATCACTATTCGTTCGGCGAATCCCTTCGCCTTTCCGCGTTCAACGTCATTTCCATCATGACGGGGACCGGGTATTCCACGGCAAGCTTCGATCTTTGGGGAAGCTTCGCGCTGATCATTTTCTTTCTTCTTATGTTTGTGGGCGGCTGCGCCGGTTCGACGAGCTGCAGCATCAAAATTTTCCGTTATCAGGTGCTGTATTCCGCCATGAAGGCGCAGACCAAACGCCTGCTGCATCCCCATGGCGTGTTCGTGCCTTACTACAACCGCCGCCCAATTTCGGAGGCCGTCATCTTTTCGGTCTTAAGCTTCATCTTTCTTTTCATGATGTGCTTCGTGGCGTTGGCGGCGGGGCTTGGCCTGCTCGGCCTCGATTTTCTGACGGCCGTATCGGGCGCGGCGACGGCTATCACGAATGTCGGGCCGGGACTTGGCAACAGGATTGGGCCGGATGGCAGCTTCACGTTCCTTCCGGACGCGGCGAAATGGTTGCTGGCCGCCGGCATGCTGCTGGGCCGGCTGGAGCTCTTTACGGTTTTGGTGCTGTTTGCGCCGGGTTTCTGGCGCGATTAAGGCGCGCTGCGGAAGCCGGCGAGATGGGCCTGAATGGCGGTTTCCATCTCGCGGTCAAAATCCTTTATCAGGGCCTCCGTCAGCCGGAACCAATAATCTTCACGCGCATTGACGCTGGCGTTCTCCGGAACGGTTTGGTCACGAAAGGCCTTTGCCTCGGCGAAGGCAAGACGCTTGCCTTTTTCGCCGATAATTTCGAGGCTCACGCTGAGGGCGGCGGTGTAGCGCGCGCTCTGATCAATGGTGAAATAGCCGCCAAGGCCGCCGGTCGTGGGGAGTTTTTCTTCGACCACCTTGGCATCCAAAATCACGAAGCGGGCGATGGCGGTGCCGCCCGTTGCTTGCAGCCGGTCCGCGGCCCAGCGTTCCGCCGCCTTCATGGGCGAGGTGGGGAAGCGGTGTTCGACGTTGGGCGCGCGCATGGGCGGGGCGTAGGCGCGGGCAATTTCAACCTTTTCCACGGCAAGGCGGATCGGGGCCTGGTGGCCAAAAGTAAGCTGTGCGTGGGTGGTAGCCGGCGGCGGCGTGGCGCAGGCGGTCACGAAGAAAAGACCAAGGCAGAAAAAGCGGTAGATGCTTCGCATCGTCCGAACCCTCCTTATGTCAGGCACCAGGAAAGAATGCCCTTTTGGGCGTGCAGGCGATTCTCCGCCT
>JAJFGH010000040.1 GCA_021776275.1 Alphaproteobacteria bacterium
AGCGGGTGGATTTGGGCGCAAAAGGCATTGTCTTTCGCTTGCAGGCGGGTCCGGTCGACGGGCGCGAGGCGGCGAAGACGCTCTGCGCCAAGCTTCAGGAACGCAAATCGGGGTGCCTCGTTGTCCGGCCCTGACCGAAACGTCCCCAAGGCGCTTCTCTTCGGTTGCCGGGGGTTGGCCCTTGCGGCGGAGGAACGCCGCTTCTTTGCAAGCGCTGAGCCTCTCGGCTTTATTCTTTTCGCGCGCAATTGCGCCGATCCGGCCCAGCTCCGCGCGCTCGTCGCGGATTTGAAAGATTGCGTCGGACGCGAGGCGCCGATCTTGATCGATCAGGAAGGGGGCCGGGTGTGCCGGTTGCCGTCGTCCCATTGGCGGGTTCCACCGGCGGCGGCACGTTTCGGCGAGCTTGCGGACCGGGATCCGGCGGCGGCGGCCGAAGCCGTGTGGCTGAACGCCCGCCTTCTCGCCGCCGAATTGGACGATCTCGGCATCGATGTCGATTGCGCGCCGGTGCTGGATCTGCCGGAACGGCACGCGGATCCGATCATCGGCGACCGTGCCTTCGGGGGGGACGCGGACCGCGTTGCCATGCTGGGCGCCGCCATGTGCGAGGGGTTTCTCGCCGGGGGCGTGTTGCCGGTGCTGAAGCACATTCCCGGCCATGGCCGCGCCCGGGTCGACAGCCACAAGGCGTTGCCGGTGGTAACCGCCACGGCGGCCGAACTCGCGGCAACGGATTTTCGTCCCTTCTGCGCCCTGGCCGATATGCCGTTGGCAATGACGGCCCACATCGTTTATTCGGCTTTCGACGCCGAGGCACCGGCGACCCTTTCCAAAACCGTCGTCACGGAGGTAATCCGCAAGCAGATCGGCTTCGATGGGCTTTTGATGACGGACGATCTTTCGATGGGGGCGCTGGAAGGGGATTTAGCCATGCGGGCCGAAACAGCCTTGGCCGCAGGCTGCGATTTGGTGCTCCATTGCAACGGCGAATTCGATGAAATGACGGCTTTGGCCGCAGCGGTCGGCCCCCTTGCGCCGGCGGCGCAAGCCCGGCTTGCCCGGGCGCAAAGCCGGCAGCGCGACGAAAAGCAGGACGCCGATCTGGACGAAATCAAAGCGTGCCTGGCCGCGCATCTGGGAGAGGGATGATGGATTTTGGCGGCATTCTCTACATGGCGTCCGTCTGGGCGGTTCCGGTCCTGCTGGCGGTCACCTTGCATGAGGCGGCCCATGGCTATGTCGCCCTTCGCTTTGGCGACGATACGGCCCTGCGCGCCGGGCGCGTGACGCTGAACCCGTTCCGCCACGTCGATTCCTTTGGCACGGTGCTGCTTCCGGCGTTGTTGCTGCTGATCCATTCGCCAATCCTTTTTGGCTATGCAAAGCCGGTACCGGTGAATTTTGCCCGCTTGCGCGTTCCAAAGCGGGACATGATCTGGGTTGCCGCCGCCGGACCGGGGATGAATCTTCTGATTGCCCTTGGCGCCGCCCTGGCCGTTCATCTGGTGCCGGTTTTCCCCGAGACGGGGCAGGAATGGCTGATCGCAAACTTGCAAAATGCCATTTATATCAATGTGATTTTGGCGGTCTTTAACATGCTGCCTTTGCCGCCTTTGGATGGCGGGCGGGTTGCCGTCGGTCTGCTTCCCCATGGGCTTGCTTTGCAGCTGGCCAGGCTGGAACGCTTTGGCCTGCCGATTCTTTTGGGACTGCTTTTCATTTTGCCGATGCTTGGCGATGCGATCGGCGTTAATCTAAATATCTTCTCTTGGCTGGTGCTCGTTCCGGCCGAAATGGTGCTCCGCGTGATTGTGACCCTTGCGGGGCTGGCTTAGGGGTTGCGGTTGTTGGAATCGGAAGAAAGCTTCGAATCACCGCCGATCGTCGATGCGGATGGGCAATTTGTCCTCAATCTGACCGGTTTTGAAGGGCCTATCGACATCCTGCTGACGCTGGCGCGGGAACAAAAGCTCGACCTTGCCCAAATCTCGATCCTCGACCTTGCGAACCAATATCTCGATTTTATTGCCCGTGTGCGCCATCAACGGCTTGAAATTGCGGCCGATTATTTGGTCATGGCGGCCTGGCTCGCCTATCTGAAGTCCAAGCTGCTGCTGCCGGAACCGGAAGAAAACGAAGAGGGGCCGACCGCCGCGGAAATGGCCGAAGCGCTGGCCTTTCAATTGCGCCGCCTGGAATCGATGCAAGCGGCCAGCCAGCAATTGTTCGCGCGGCCGCAATTGGGGCGGGACGTCTTCAGCCGGGGCGATCCGGAAGGCATTACGATTGTCGGCAAGTCCGTCTACGTTCTTTCGCTGCATGACATGCTGCGCAGCTATGGCGACATTCAGGCGCGCGCCAAGGCAGGCCCCCTGCACATCGAGCCGATGAGCCTCTTTTCGACGGAAATGGCGCTCGAACGCCTTTCCGCCATGCTTGGCGCGATGCCGGATTGGCAAACGCTGATGGCGTATCTTCCGGACGTGCCGGAAGGCGGCATCCGGTTGCGATCGGCGGTCGCATCGACGTTCTCGGCGAGTCTGGAACTGGTGCGCGACGGCCATGCCGAGATTCGCCAGGATCGGAACTTTAGCCCCATTTACATTCGCAAGGCGACAGACAGAAAATGACAACGGGTCTAAATCAGCATTTACGTATTCTCGAGGCCGTGTTGTTCGCGGCGGCGGAACCGCTTGACGAAAAGACGCTGTCGGGGCAATTGCCGAACGACGCGGACCTGCCGGATCTTCTTGAAACCTTGCGCCGTGCCTACGCGAATCGTGGCGTGACGTTGATACAGGTCGGCGGCAAATGGGCCTTTCGCACGGCGCCGGATTTGGCAGGGCGGCTTCGCATCGAAAAAGAAGTCAAACGCCGCCTTTCCCGCGCGGCGAAGGAAACCCTGGCGATCATCGCCTATCACGCGCCGGTGACGCGCGGCGAGATCGAGGAAATTCGTGGCGTCGCCTTAAGCCGGGGGACCCTCGATCAATTGCTCGAAGCGGATTGGATTCGTCCGATGGGGCGCCGTCAGACGCCGGGCCGGCCGATGGCCTGGGGGGTCTCGGACGCGTTTTACAGCCATTTCAACCTCGCCGGTCAGGACGATTTGCCCGGCATGGAGGAGCTGAAAGCCGCCGGCTTGCTGGATCAGCGTCCCGCGATTTCGATCTATGCGGATCAGGCGCATGAAGAATCCCTGCTGCCGGAGGATGGGGAACCGTCCGAAGAAGACGTTGCGGGGGAACTGCCGGAAGAAGATACCGGCGCGGACGAAGAGGATGGCGCCGTGCTGGTGGCCTTCGAGCCGGAGGAGGAGCCTTCGGCGCAATAAGAGGCCCGTGGGCCTAAGTTGCGGGGGGGGCGCGTTTCTGACATGATCCCCTGGCTTTTGGGGCGAAAGCTCTTTGGATCAAAAGGCCTTGGGGCCGAAACCCGGTAGCGGAAATCAGGAGTCCTTGGATGGGCGGCATTGGCATCTGGCAGATTGTTCTGGTCTTGGTGATCGTTTTGATCATCTTCGGCGCCGGGAAATTGCCGAAAGTGATGGGAGACCTTGCGAAGGGCGTGAAGACCTTCCGCTCCGGCCTCAAAGACGAAGAAGAGGGACGGCCCGATAGCGCACCGGCCCTGAGGCAGGACGATCCTTCCATAAGCCCGTCCGCGAAGTCCGACGCCGAAAAGGACGACGCCACCAAGTCCTGACAGGCCTCTCCCACGTCCCCATGAACGCGACCAGGGTTACAAGCTATGTTTGATATCGGCTGGCCGGAACTGGCCCTGATCATGATTCTTGCGATTCTCGTGATTGGGCCGAAGGAATTGCCGCTCGTGCTGCGCACTCTCGGCAGGTGGGCAGGAAAAATACGGGTTCTGATCCGCGAATTTCGCAGCAGCATCGACGAAATCGCGAAGGAATCCGAGCTGGACGAATTTCGCAACATGGCTTCCGGCGGCACCGTCGAAAACGGCATCGCACCGGAGAAGCCCGCCCCCAAGAGCAACGCCCCCGTAGACGATTCCGAGCGCAATGAGCGCGGATGATAAAAAAATGCCGCTGCTCGAGCACCTCGTCGAGCTTCGCAACCGTCTCATGTGGGCGGTGGGCGTTCTCTTTATCGTTTTTCTCGGCTGTTACTTCGTTGCCGAGGAGATCTTTGCCTTTCTGGTGCGCCCGCTGGCAGAGATCTATGGCCAGGAGACGGGCAGGCGGCTGATTTATACCGGCCTGGCCGAAGTCTTTTTTACCTATGTCAAAGTCGCCTTCTTTGCCAGCCTTTGCCTTTCTTTTCCGATCATCGCCGCGCAAATCTGGGCCTTCGTGGCGCCTGGGCTGTACCGCCACGAAAAGAAGGTGTTCCTGCCGTTTTTGATTGCCACGCCGATTCTTTTTACGGCGGGGGCGGCGCTGGTCTATTACGCCGTGATTCCGATGGCCTGGGAATTTTTCCTGAGTTTCGAGACGCCGGCCGGGTCTGGCGGTCTGCCGATCCAATTGGAAGCGAAGGTGAACGAATATCTTGGCCTGGTCATGAAATTGATCTTCGCCTTCGGGCTTTGCTTCCAGCTTCCGGTGCTGTTGACCTTGCTGGCCCGCGTCGGCGCCGTCACGGCGGCGGGCCTTGCCGCCAAGCGGAAATATGCCCTGGTTGCTATTTTTATGGCCGCCGCCGTGCTGACGCCGCCCGATGTCATCAGCCAGGTGAGTTTGGCGCTGCCGGTGCTGTTGCTTTACGAGCTTTCGATTCTTTCCGTCCGCATAGCCGAGAAGCGCGCCCGGGCGGAGAAAGCCCCGGCCGATGAAGCCTGATGCGGATTGCCTCTTTGTGGACGGGAAGCGCGTGGCCCCTTATAAAGTGGGCGTCTTCACGACAGCGGGCCCTCTATGTTTGATTTAGCCTGGATCCGGAAAAACCCAGACGTTTTCGACCGAGGCTTGGCCCGGCGAGGGCTTTCGCCGCAGGCGAAAGCCGTTCTCGACCTGGATGCCAAGCACCGTGCGGCCCAGACCGCGCTTCAGGGCCTTCGCGAAAAACGCAAGGCCATCTCCAAGGAAATTGGCCTTTGCAAGCAGAAAGGCGCCGATACGGCAGCGCTGGAAAGCGACGTCACGGCAATGAAGGCAGAGATGCAGGCGTGCGAGCAGGGCGAACGCGAGCAAGGCGAGCGCCTTTTCGACCTGCTGGCGGGCCTTCCGAATTTGCCGGCCGAGGACGTGCCCGATGGAACCGACGAAACGGCAAATGTCGAGATAAGAAGCTTTGGCAAGAAGCCGGACTTTTCCTTTGAAGCAAAAGAACATTTCGAGTTGGGGGAAGGGCTGGGCGACATGGATTTCGCCGCCGCCGCCAAGCTTTCCGGCGCCCGTTTTGTCGTGCTCTCCGGGGCGCTGGCCCGGCTGGAACGGGCCCTTGCCGCCTTCATGCTTGATCTGCATACCCAGGAATTCGGCTACCGGGAAATCAGCCCGCCTTGCCTGGTGCGCGAAGACGCCCTTTACGGCACCGGCCAATTGCCGAAATTCGGCGAGGATTTGTTTCGCACGACGGACGGTTTTTGGTTGTTGCCGACGGCGGAAGTGGCGCTGACCAATCTGGTCGCCGGCGAGATTCTCGAAGCGAACACGCTGCCGCGGCGCTACGTCGCGTTGACGCCCTGTTTCCGCTCGGAGGCCGGCGCCGCGGGCAAGGACACGCGCGGCATGATCCGCCAGCACCAGTTCAACAAGGTCGAACTGGTCAGCATTGTCGATCCGGATGAATCGGATGAGGAACTGGAACGGATGACGGCGGCCGCGGAAGAAGTGCTGCGGCGGCTGGAACTTCCCTATCGCGTCGTTTGTCTTTCGGCGGGCGACATGGGGTTCTCTGCCCGCAAGACTTACGATTTGGAGGTCTGGCTGCCGGGGCAGGGATGTTATCGCGAGATTTCCAGTTGCTCGAATTGCGGCGATTTTCAAGCGCAGCGCATGAAAGCCCGCTTCCGTGCCAAGGGCGAGAAGGGAACGCGTTTTCCGCACACGCTGAACGGATCCGGCCTTGCCGTTGGCCGCACCCTGGTCGCCATCCTCGAAAACGGCCAGCGTGCCGATGGCGGCATCGACCTTCCCCATGTGTTGCACCCCTATCTGGACGGTATGAAAGAAATCGCACCCAATGTTTGATGCACCTCTCGATCTAAAAAACGCCCGCATCCTTGTCACGAACGACGACGGCGTTCAGACGCCCGGTATCGAATTGCTCGAAAAAATCGCGCGGGAATTCACCGACGACGTCTGGGTCGTTGGGCCGCAGCAGGACAACACTGGCGCCGGCCATTCGATCACCTACAACGCCCCGCTCGAAGTGCGCCAGTTTGGCCCCCGTCATTTTGCCGTCGACGGTACGCCGACGGATTGCGTTTTGCTGGCGTGCAAGGAGCTGCTTGGCGGAAAACTGCCGACCTTGCTGCTTTCGGGCGTTAATCCTGGGCCGAACTTTGCCGAAAACATCACCTATTCCGGTACGATTTCGGCAGCCTTCGAAGGGACGCTTCTTGGCGTGCCGTCGATCGCGTTCAGCGTCAATGGCCGCAAGCCTTATTGCTGGGACGGGCCTGCCCGCTTTGTGTCGGACATCATTCGCAGGGTGACGGCCGTTTCTTGGCAAAAAGACACGCTCATCAACGTTAATTTTCCGAACGTACCAGCCGAGGAAATCGTTGGCATGGCCGCCACGCGTCAGGGGCGGCGCAAATACGATCAGCGCATTGCCTGCCTGGAAGAGGATGGCCCGCGGCGGATGTTTCAATTGGACTGGCTGCTTCCCGATCTGGAGCCGGACGCCGCCAGGTCTTCCGAAACGGACGTCGAAGCCATTGGCAACAAGATCATTTCCATATGCCCGCTGAAACTGGGCCTTACCGATGGTTCGCTGATCAAGGATTTGAAACGGGTGCTTGATTGACGGTGGATCTGCGGCAGGTCCGGCTCATCATGGATCTGCGCCAGAACGGCATTCAGGACGTAAACGTGCTGTCGGCCATTGAAAAAACGCCGCGCCATCTTTTCGTGCCGGAAAATTTTCAGGAAGAGGCTTACGAAAACACGGCCCTTCCCATCGAAAGCGGCCAGACCATTAGCCAGCCGGCGGTGGTGGCGATGATGACGGAGGCGATTGTGGGGGACAAGCGGCTCCGGGTGCTCGAAATCGGCACCGGTTCCGGCTATCAGACGTCCGTGCTGGCCCAGCTCTTTCGCCGCGTCTATACGATCGAGCGCCATGGCAATTTGCTGAAGACGGCCCAGGCCCGTTTTGACAAGCTTGGCCTTCACAACGTCACGACCCGGCTTGGCGACGGCACGAAGGGGTGGCCGGAGCAGGCGCCTTTCGACCGCATTCTGGTAACGGCCGGTGCCACGGAAATTCCTGAGGCGCTTCTCGATCAACTACGAATTGGCGGCATTCTGGTGATTCCAATCGGCCCTTCCAGCGATGCGCAATCCCTTCAGCGCGTCCGCAAAGAGGCGGACGGCCTTCATGTGGAAGATTTGGGCCTTGTCCGTTTCGTTCCCCTTGTCGGGGAACCGCCGGTCCGGTAAAGCGCAAAATTCGCCACGCGGTTGAAGGCTTTTCCTCCTCCACCTAATATCTGACGCCATAGCCGGCGGCGGGCCGGAATGGATA
>JAJFGH010000005.1 GCA_021776275.1 Alphaproteobacteria bacterium
GCAAGGTTTATTACGATTTGGAGCAGGAAAGGGACGACCGCAAAATCCGTGACGTCGCCCTCGTTCGGATCGAGCAGCTTTATCCCTTCCCGGCGGACAGCATCGCCGAGCAGTTGAAAAAATATCCGAACGCCGAAATGGTCTGGTGCCAGGAAGAGCCGAGAAACATGGGCGCCTGGGCCTTCCTTGACCGCCGTTTGGAAGCCGTGCTGGCAAGCATGCCGCATAAGGCTTCGCGCCCGATCTATGTGGGCCGGGTGGAAGCGGCCTCAACGGCAACCGGATTGTTGCGAACCCACAACAAAGAGCAGGCAGAAATCGTAGACGATGCGCTGACCGTGTCCTAACGCCACGGACCGCCACCGACGAAGGAAAGTTTGAGGGAAACATGGCCAAGGAAATTATCGTCCCCGTCCTTGGGGAATCGGTAACGGAAGCAACCGTCGCCCAATGGTTCAAAGCCGTTGGCGACACGGTGGCCGCCGACGAGCCGCTGCTTGAGCTTGAAACGGACAAGGTCACCCTTGAAGTTCCAGCGCCGGTAGCCGGCCAGCTAAGCGAAATCGTCGCCGCAAACGGCGTCGACGTCGAAGTAGGCGCCCTGCTGGGACGGATCGAGGAAGGCAACGGCGCCACCGCCCAAAAACCCGCTGCGAAAGCCGCCCCGGCCACACCGGCGAAAGCCGCCCCGGCCACACCGGCGCCTGCGCCGAAGCCCGCCGCCCTGGCGGCCGATCTTCCCCTCGCCCCGGCCGTGCGCAAGCTGGTCGAGGAACAGGGCCTAAACCCGGCCGCCATCCCCGGCACCGGCAAGGATGGCCGGCTTACGAAAGAGGACGTGCTGCGCCACCTCGAAGGCGGCCAGGCGCCGTCCGCCCCCGCGGCCGAGGCCGCGCCGGTGGAAACGCGCGGCGTGGAAGCCGCGCCGAGAGAAGAGCGCGTGCGCATGTCCCGGCTTCGCAAGCGCGTCGCCGAGCGCTTAAAGGAAGCCCAGAACACGGCCGCCATGCTCACCACCTTCAACGAAGTCGACATGAGCGCGCTGAAACGCGCCCGGACCCAATACCGCGACAGCTTCGAGAAGAAGCATGGCGTGCGGCTTGGCTACATGTCCTTCTTCGTCAAGGCCGCCATCGTTGCGTTGAAGGAAATCCCCGAGGTCAACGCCCAGATCGAAGGCGAGGAAATCGTCTACAAAAACCATTACGACATCGGCGTCGCTGTCGGTTCGCCCCAAGGCCTGGTGGTGCCGGTGCTTCGCGACGCGGACCGCCTCGGGTTTGCCGAAGTCGAAAAAGAAATCGGCGCCTTCGGCGCGCGGGCGCGGGATGGCAAGCTGACCATGGAAGAGCTTACCGGCGGCACCTTTACCATTTCCAATGGCGGCGTTTTCGGCTCGCTGCTTTCCACCCCCATTCTCAACCCGCCGCAATCCGCCATCCTCGGCATGCACAAGATTCAAGACCGCCCCGTGGCCATTGATGGCAAGGTCGAAGTCCGGCCGATGATGTATCTGGCGCTTAGCTACGACCATCGCCTGGTTGATGGCCGCGAAGCGGTTACCTTCCTGGTCCGCCTCAAAGAATGCATCGAAGATCCGGAACGCATTCTTCTCGATCTTTAGACAACGGACCGCAAAGGAACGCCCATGAGCGACACGGCATTCGACTTGGTTGTAATCGGCAGCGGACCGGGCGGCTACGTTGCCGCCATCCGCGCGGCCCAGCTTGGGTTGCGCACGGCATGCGTGGAAAAGCGCGGGCCCCTGGGCGGGACCTGTTTGAACGTCGGCTGCATTCCCTCGAAGGCGTTGCTCCATTCCAGCCATCATTTCGCCATGGCCGGTCAGGAATTCGCCGAACATGGCATCGCGTTTGGAAAGCTTGATCTCGACCTTGCCGCCATGATGGCGCGCAAGGAAAAGGTCGTCGACGAATTGACGAAGGGCATCGCCTTCCTCTTCAAGAAAAACAAAGTCACCCATTTCACCGGTCTTGGCCGTATCGACGCCCCCGGCAAGGTCGCCGTCGTCGAAGAAGGCGGAAAAGAAACGGCGCTCACGGCAAAAAACATCGTCATCGCCTCGGGCTCCGACGTGGCGCCGCTTCCCGGCGTCGCCATCGACGAGAAAAAAATTCTAAGTTCGACCGGCGCGCTTTCCCTGCCCAAGGTGCCGAAGCGGCTTGCCGTCATCGGCGCGGGCGTCATAGGGCTTGAGCTCGGCTCCGTTTGGCGCCGCTTGGGCGCCGAGGTCACCGTGTTCGAATATCTCGACCGCATCCTCATGCCGATGGATGGCGAATTGGCGAAAGGCGCCAAAAAAATCCTTACGAAACAAGGGCTTCAATTCGAGCTCGGGGTCAAGGTAACGGCCGCCAAAGCCACCAAGCAAGGCGTGGAAATAGCTTTCGAAGCGGCCAAGGGCGGCGACGCCAAAACCCTTGTCGCCGACGCCGTTCTCGTTGCCATCGGGCGGGTGCCCTATACGGAAGGCTTGGGCCTTGAAAAAGCCGGCGTCGCGACGGACGCGAAAGGCCGCGTCGAAATCGACGCGCATTTTCAAACGAACGTGAAAGGCATTTACGCCATCGGCGATGTCGTGCGCGGCGCCATGCTGGCCCATAAGGCGGAAGACGAAGGCATCGCCGTCGCCGAAATTCTTGCCGGCCAGGCCGGCCATGTGAATTACGACGCGATACCGGGCGTCGTCTATACCTGGCCGGAGATTGCCGCCGTCGGCAAAACCGAAGAAGAGCTGAAAGCAGCGGGCGTTGCTTACAAGACCGGAAAATTTCCCTTCCAGGCAAACAGCCGGGGGCGCACCAGCGGCGATTTGGAAGGCTTCGTAAAAATTCTTGCGGACGAAAAGACCGACCGCGTGCTTGGCGTCCACATAATCGGACCGGCCGCCGGCGAGTTGATTGGCGAAGCGGGCCTGGCGCTGGAATTCGGCGCGTCGGCGGAAGACATTGCGCGGACCTGCCACGCCCATCCCGGCTATGGCGAGGCGGTGAAGGAAGCCGCCCTTGCCGTCGAAGGCCGCGCAATCCACGCGTAAGCGATTTTGGCAAACCGCCTCAACGATGCCCTTGGCCGCATGCTCCGCCGGGTTTTCGGCGTTCTTTTTCTGATCGCCGGAATTGCCGGTCTCTTCCTGCCCATTCTGCAGGGCATTCTTTTTCTATTGATCGGGGTGCTGCTGCTGGCCGGCGAATCCATATGGGTACGGCGAAAGATCGCGGGCCTGAAAAAACATTCCCCCGCGACCTACGCGCATTTCCGCAAATGGCGGAAGAAATTCAAGCGGCGTCGGCATTAACGCCCCGGGCGCGAACGCCGCACACGCACATGCCCCCCTATCCGCGCGCGCGCGGATGGGCCTTGTCGTAGGTTTTTTGCAGGCCCGCCGTGTCCACATCCGTATAGCGCTGGGTGGTGGAAAGCGACGCGTGGCCCAGCAATTCCTGGATCGCGCGCAGATCGCCCCCGCCCGCCAAAAGATGCGTCGCAAAGCTATGACGAAGCGCGTGGGGCGTCGCCGTTTCGGGCAGGCCCAGCTGGGCCCGCAGGCGCCGCATTTCCTTCTGCACGATCGCGGCCTGCAGCCGCTTGCCGTGCAGGCCGACGAAAAGAGGGTCCGAAGGTTCCAGGGAAAAAGGGCAGGCTGCCAAATAATCCGCCACCGCGGCGCGGACGATTTCCAGCACCGGTACGATGCGTTCCTTCCCTCCCTTGCCGAGAATACGGAGCGCCTCGCCGGAAGGCGCCTGGTTTCGGTTCAACCCCAGCGCCTCGCCGATGCGAAGGCCGCCACCATAAAGCAGGGTCAAAATGGCGGCGTTCCGTTTCGCGATCCAGGGCTTCACCGTGCCAAGCGAGGCGCCCGCGCCAGCGGC
The DNA here is from genome assembly GCA_021776275.1 of Alphaproteobacteria bacterium. Taxonomy (GTDB): domain Bacteria; phylum Pseudomonadota; class Alphaproteobacteria. Next base: position 3,897 of record JAJFGH010000005.1, read on the forward strand.
CGAAATGGCGGCGATGGCTTCTTCCGGCGCCAGCGGCCTTGGCACGGCGCGCGGCGTCTTCGGCGCACGCACGGCCGCGATCGCCGGGTTGTGCAAAAACCCGCGCTGGTCGAGAAACCGGAAAAACCCGCGCAGAACGGAAAGCGCCCGGGCAATCGAAACCTTCGCCTTGCCCGCACGGGTCTGGGCGGCGAGCCAGGCGCGAAAATCGGCGGCCTTTAAATCGCCGAGGACCGCAAAGCCCGGCCGTCCGCCGCGATGCTCGGTCAAAAATTCGAGGAAGGCCGCAAGATCGCGGCCATAAGCGCTTCGCGTATGGGCCGAATAGCGGCGTTCCGCCCCAAGCCAGACCTCCCACGCCCGAACGGCCGCCGCCAGTTCGGGGTCGGCCGGGGGTGGGAAGCGCGCTGCCATGGCTTAAAGGATGGACTGGCCCGTCTTCTGCCAATCGGCGAGAAAGGCAGCGAGGCCCTTGTCGGTCAAGGGGTGCTGAAACAGCTGGCGCAGCACTTTCGGCGGCACGGTGGCGACATGGGCCCCCATTTTCGCCGCTTCGATCACATGGATCGGATGCCGGATGGACGCAACCAGCACCTCCGTCTCGAAATGCTCATATTGTTCATAGATCCGGCAGATGTCGTCGATCAGCCCCATGCCGTCCTCGCCGATGTCGTCGAGACGGCCGACAAAGGGGGAAACGAAGCTGGCCCCCGCCTTCGCCGCCAAAATCGCCTGGGCCGCCGAGAAGCAAAGGGTCACGTTCACCATCGTGCCATCGTCGCGAAGCTGCCGGCAGGCGCGCAGGCCGTCTTTCGTCAGCGGCACTTTCACGGCAATGTTCTTTGCCAGTTGCGCAAGCTTGCGCCCCTCCTTCACCATCGTTTCGTGGTCCGTCGCCGTCACTTCGGCGCTGACCGGGCCATCGACAATTTTGCAAATCTCTTTCACGACCTCGAAAAAATCCTGGCCGGTCTTTGCGACAAGGGACGGGTTCGTCGTCACCCCATCGAGCAGGCCGCTGGCGGCAAGATCGCGGATTTCCTCAAGGTCGGCGGTATCAACGAAAAATTTCATCGGAACTTCCAGGTAAAGGTGGCAAAACGAAATCGGGCGATTGGCTCTGGATGCAAGCCTTGACTAGAGTGTAGTCCATGCCATCGGCCCCTGCCAACGTTCGAGCGGACGAAACGGATATGCGCCTGCCGGTGCTGCTGCCGTTGCGGCTCGCCCACCCTTATGACTATGCCGCGTCGGCGGACAGCGATCTTAGGCCGGGCGATTATGTGCGCGTCCCCTTTGGCAGGCGCGAGGCCATCGGCGTCGTGTGGGACGCGGACGTGGATGCGCCCGAGCCCGCCCGCGCCTTCAAATTGCGGCCCATCGGTGAACGCTTGGCGAGCCCGCCCATGCCGGCGGCGCTACGCCGCTTCGTGGCCTGGGTGGCCGCTTACACGATGAGCCCGATGGGCCTCGTCCTGCGCATGACCATGCCCATCCCCGAAGCCCTTTCCCCCGCCCCGGAAACTTTCGGGTTTCGGCGCCGCGACGGCGCCGAGCCGGATCGCCCCACCGCGAAACGCTCGCAACTACTTGATTTTCTTAAAAATTCTGGAAACCTGCCCCAGCCCCAGGCGGCCCTGGCGCGGCGCGCCGGTGTCGGTGTCGGTGTCGTGCAAGGGCTTTACGAAGCCCATGTGCTGGAAAAATGCCCCCTGGCCCCTGCGCCCATGGCGAAGCCGGATGGCGCCTATCCGGGGCCGACCCTTTCCGGAGCGCAGCACGACGCCGCCGAGGCCTTAAAAGACGTCCTCACGGAAGGCGGCTTTCAGCCCTGTCTGTTGGATGGCGTGACGGGTTCGGGCAAGACGGAGGTTTATTTCGAGGCCATTGCCCATGCCCTGACCCTGGGCAGGCAGGCCCTTGTCCTGTTGCCCGAAATCGCCTTAAGCGCCCAATGGCTGGCGCGCTTCGAAGAACGCTTCCAGGCCAAGCCGGCCGTCTGGCATTCGGAACTTGGCCGCGCCGAACGCCGTCGCAATTTCCGCGCCGTCGCGACCGGCGAGGCGCGCGTCGTCGTCGGGGCGCGCTCGGCGCTTTTTCTGCCCTTCCCCGAGCTTGGCCTCCTTGTCGTCGATGAGGAACACGACCCTTCTTACAAACAGGAAGAAGGCGTCGTCTACCAGGCCCGCGACATGGCCATCGTGCGGGCAAAATTGGGAAAATTTCCGATCGTGCTGGTTTCCGCCACGCCCTCGCTGGAAACGCTGCGCAACGCCGACACCGGCCGCTATCGGCGCCTGCATTTGCCCCATCGCCATGGCGGCGCCGATTTGCCCGACGTGCAGCTGATCGACCTTCGCAAAGACCCGCCGCCGCGCGGCGCCTGGCTTTCGCCGGTGCTGCGCAACGCCTTGGCCGCGACCCTTGCCCGGGGCGAACAGGCGATGCTGTTTCTAAACCGGCGCGGCTATGCGCCGCTGACCCTTTGCCGAAAATGCGGCCATCGCTTTCAATGCCCGGCCTGCACGGCCTGGCTGGTCGCCCACCGCCAGACGGCGCGGCTGCTTTGTCACCATTGCGGCTATGGCCAGCCCGCGCCCGCCGCCTGCCCGGCCTGCGGGACAGAGGCGAGCCTGGTGCCATGCGGGCCCGG
>JAJFGH010000041.1 GCA_021776275.1 Alphaproteobacteria bacterium
CCTTGGCCATGGCATCGATACGGCCGGGCTGGCCCTTGGCGGCCACTTTCTTGCGGAGGTTTTCGAAGCCGTCAACGACGCGTAGGCGCCCGCCTTTCGATGGCGGGTTTTACTAGCCTTTGCCATCCCCTCCGGGCACAATCGGCGCCTTGCGGGAGGAAAGATGTGGAAACGCAGCTTAAAAACTACCCGGCCTTAGTGCTGAACGCGGATTTTCAGCCCCTCAACTATTTTCCACTTTCCACTTGGTCCTGGCAGAACGCGATCAAGGCGGTCGTGCTCGACCGGGTCAGCATTCTTTCCGAATACGATCTTTTTATTCACTCGCCCAGCAGCCGGTTTCGCCTGCCAAGCGTGATTGCGCTGAAAGAATATGTCCCGGTCAACCAGTATCCCGCCTTCACGCGGTTCAACGTTTTTTTGCGCGATGGCTTCCGTTGCCTTTATTGCGGCGTGCCGCACGCATCGGAAGATCTAACGTTCGATCACGTCATGCCGCGGTCGCGCGGCGGGCGCACGACCTGGACGAATGTCGTCGCCGCCTGCGGCCATTGCAATTTGCGCAAAGGCGGGCGCACGCCCGTCGAAAGCGGTCTGCACCCGATGGCCAAGCCCATACGTCCGACGACGTATCAACTGCGCGAAAACGGCCGCGCCTTTCCGCCCAACTATCTGCACGAAAGCTGGCGGGACTTTCTCTATTGGGATACGGAACTCGAACAGGCATGAGCGGCCGCCGCCGGCCCTTAAATGCGCGTTGAAAGCCAGATTGCCAAACGCGACGCCGTTTTGACCGCCCCGCTTAAAAGCGTGTAGCCGGGGGCGTCTTCCGCTCCATGGGCAATGGCCAGATCCTTATGGGCCAATTCGTCGGTCCGGAAGGCGGCGATGGTCTCGCGCAGTTCCGGCTCGTCCTCGCCAAGTTGAGCGATCTGTCCCTGGTAATGGGTGTCGATCACTTCTTCTACGGCGACCGTACAGGCCATCGCGGCGCGCTCGCCCAACAGCGCCGACGCCATCCCCAGCGCATAACCGGCAACGTGCCAGCAAGGCGAAAGCAGGGTAGGCCGCACGCGGCGTTTTGCGATCCATTCCTCGAAAGTTTCCAGATGGGCGCGCTCTTGATCCCGCATGTGCCGCAGGATTTCGCCCGAGCCCGAGCGGCCAAGCACAGCCATCTGGCCTTCGTAGATGCGCACAGCCCCATATTCGCCGGCATGATCGACGCGAAGCATGCGCGCAATTTTTTCTTCCGGCGAGGGATCCCCCGGCAGCCGCCTGGCCGCTTCTTGATCTTGCGGCAATGCCGTTTCTTTTTCCGTCACCTGTTTTGTCCGATCCTTCGGGCCATCACCGCCACTGCCGCCGCAAGACCGATGGAGGCAAGCGCATTGTACCCTGCCATCGAAATTCCAAAGAGGGACCACGCAACGGCATCGCAACGCGCCGGCTCGGTGTTCAAAAGGGACTGGCGAAGCGCTTCCAGGCTTTTACCGGCGGCGCTTGCGCCACAGGCTTCCGTGGCCGCAAAGATGCCCTGCTCGACGCCCACATGATAAATGGCCAGCCCCCCATTGCCGAGAAAGATTAGCGCCAGCAGCCCCAAAAGCCCTGCGGCGGCCTTCGCGCCCGGCGCGAAGAAAAGCGCGCCGAGGGAAAGCCCGATCGCCAGGCCGTAGGGTACGCGCTGGTACAGACAAAGAATGCAGGGTTTCAGCCCGCCCAGATATTCGAAGCCATAGGCCGTCGCCAGGATGGCGAGGCTAGCGCCCAGAAATCCCAGAAACGCCATGCGCGGTGTGAAGGTCATAGCCCGTATTTTAAAAGAACGACAAGGCCGATCGCCACCAGAAAGGCCAGAATGGAAAGGAGCGCCAAATGCTTCTCGACGAAGCCCTGGATCGATGGGCCGAAATACCAAAGCAGCGCGGCCACGATATAGAAGCGAAGGCCCCGCGAGACGAAAGAGGCAAGGACAAAGGGAAGCACATCCATGCCGACGACGCCGCTCGCGATCGTGATCACCTTATAGGGGAACGGCGTGAAGCCGGCTCCGGCGACGATCCAAATGCCCCATTCGCGATAGCGCGCCTGAAACTCCGCGAAGGTTTCGGTAAAGCCATAAAATTCCAGAACCGCGCTGCCGATCGTCTCGAAAAAGAAGAAGCCGATCCCATAGCCAAGCAGCGCCCCAAGGACGGAGAAAAGGGTGCAGAGGCCGGCAAAGAAAAAGGCGCGGTCGCGCGCCGCCAGGCACATGGGGATCAAGAGGAGGTCCGGCGGCACCGGAAAGAACGAGCTTTCCGCGAACGAAACCGTGGCCAGGGCGCCCGGCGCCCGGCGCCCGGCGGCAAGCTGCATCGTTCGGGCATAGAGCTTTTCGAACATTCGCTTAAAGCGTCCTTGGCTTCGGCTGCGCCTATAGAACGCGGCAAGGGGAATTTACGCAAGCTCCCATTGGCACGTCTAACCATTGACCGCGCTTTCGGGAGGACTAGGATAGGCCCCCTTGCCCCTGTGGCGGAATCGGTAGACGCGGCAGACTCAAAATCTGTTGTCCGCAAGGACGTGGGAGTTCGAGTCTCCCTGGGGGCACCAATCTTTTTTTACGCGCGGCCTAGCGCCGCGGCGGAGATAGCGAAGGGCGGAAACGTTCGCGCAGGATAAGGAGAAGGATCTTCTTGCCTGCCCGGATGCTTCCCTGAACCGTGCCGGAAATTTTTGAAACCCCAATTCGTGGGCGATAGCGAACCGGCACTTCCATCGCCGGCAGCCGCAGCTTCGCCGCCTTTATCTGCATTTCGACCGTCCACCCATAGTCGGCATCCGCCATGGAAAGGCGCGCCAAGGCGTCGCGCCGGATCGCCCGAAAGGGCCCGAGATCCGTGAAATCCGCGCCGTAGAAAAACCGGATCAGCGATACGGCGAGCCGGTTTCCCCATCGCTGCGCCGGGGTAAGCGCGCCCGCCGCCGCCCCGCCCAGGACGCGCGAACCAAGGACAAGTTCCGCCCGGCCCGCCAGAATGGGATCGACGAGATCGGCCATTTCCTCAGGGTAATCGCTGAAATCCCCATCGAGAAAGACGACGACGTCGACGCGCTCAAACGCCAGCAGGCCCCTTTGGCAGGCGCGGCCATAACCCCGCTTTGGTTCGGACACAACGCGCGCGCCCGCGGCGCTGGCAATGGCAGCCGTGCTGTCGGTCGATCCGTTGTCCACAACGACGACCTCGTCCAGCCAGGAAGGGATGGCCGCAAGCACCTTGCCGATGGCCGGCGCCTCGTTGAACGCCGGGATGACCACACCTATTCGCGCGTCATGCCGCATGGGGGCCTCGCTTCTCTCGCCATCGCCCGCGCTCCTCCCATGCAAACAGCAAGAGGGCGGGCGTTATCTCGATCCAGACGATCCCGTAATCGAACGTATCGCCATGCCCGGCATCGACAAATGGAAAGCGTAAATAATAGAGCGGCAGCGTCGCCGTCAGGCTGAGCAACGAAAGCCTGGGAGAAAGCACAAGCAAAGGCAGAAGCCACGCGTAGTACCATGGGAAGACCG
>JAJFGH010000042.1 GCA_021776275.1 Alphaproteobacteria bacterium
GTTAGGAAATCGCGCCGTTTCATGCCGTCCCCCAAAGCTGGAATTTATTCAGAAAATACATTATATATCAATCGGTTGCCAGCCATCCTCGCCGAAGCCTTCCAGCGGGCGGAAGCGGGTCTTGTAGGTCATCTTGCGGCACTCGGCAATCCAATAGCCGAGATAGACATGGGGCAGATTGCGGATGCGGGCGCGTTCGATCAGCCAAAGAATCAGATAGCTGCCCAGGCTTCGCTGGGATTCGCGCGGGTCGAAGAAGCTGTAAACGGCGGACGGCCCATCGCCAAGCCAATCGATGAGGCCGGCAAGAAGAAGCGTGCCGTCTTTTTTGCGAAACTCGATCAGGCGGGTTTCCGGCAATCCCTCTTCGACGATGGTCGCGTAATCGAAAAAATTCATCCGCGCCATTTCGCCGTCCCTATGCCGGGCAAGCTGGTAGCGGCGAAAAAGCCAGAACTGTTCTTCCGTCGCCATCGCAGGCCGCTCCGATGCGACAAGGTCCGCGTTCACGCTTTCGATGCGCCGGTGGCTGCGGCCGGGCTGGAAGGCGGCGGCCTGTACGCGAACGGAAACGCAGGCCGCGCAGCCAAGGCAATCCGGCCGGTAGGCGAAGCGTCCGGTACGGCGGAAGCCTGCTTGCGACAGAACGTCATAGCGTGCGCTGGCATGTGGCCCCGTCAGGTCGACGGCTATTCGGTTTTCAAGGTTTCCGCTGAGATAGGGGCAGGGAAGGGATGGCGTCCGGAAAACAAAGCCTGGCGTTTGTTCCGGCGTTTGCGTCCCCGACGCTTGCGTAAGGGGTGCCTCGGGTTCGAACGTATGAGGATTTTTGTCCATCTGTTCCGGCTGCTGCTCCCTCTCTAGCATTAGCGTGATTGCCGGGCCTCGACAAGGGCGGCGTTACCCCTTGATTTCGCGCAAAATGCGCGCGCGGTCGCCGTCCAAATCGGGGGCGGCCTTGCGCCGCTTCGCATCCGGAAAGGCGGAAAGCTTGATCGGATTTCCGGGCGCCCGTACCGTTCCGATTTTCGCGTCCTCGATTTCGACGATCATGTTGCGCGCCAAAACCTGGGGGTCGCGCAAAACGTCGGCCACGTTGTTGATGGGGCTGCAGGGGACGCCAGCTTCTTCGAAAATCGCAAGCCATTCGTCCCGTGGGCGGCTTGCAAGTGCGGCCTCGATTTCCGTTTGCAACGCATCCACATTTTCGATGCGCGCCGGGTTGTCGTGGAAGCGTGGATCCTTGCAAAGATCCGGCCGTTCAAGCGCAAGGCAAAGCTTTCGGTAAAGCTCGTTGTTGGCGGCGGCGGCAATCAAATGATCGTCGGCGGCCTTGAAGGCGCCGAACGGGGCGATGGAAGGGTGGCGGGCGCCAAGGGGGCCCGGCACTTCGTTGGTTACGACGTAGCGGCTGATGGCATTTTCCAAGATCGCGACCTGGGAATCCAGCATGCTGACATCGACCTTCATGCCCTCGCCGGTGCGCTCCCGATGGAGCAGGGCAGCGTTGACGCCGATGACCGTGAAAAGCCCGGCGGTGATGTCGCCGACCGACGTGCCGACGCGGGTGGGCGGGCTGCCCGGATGGCCGGTCAGGCTCATGATGCCGCCCATCGCCTGGGCGACCATGTCATAGGCGGGGCGGTGGGCGTAAGGCCCGGTGTGGCCGAAGCCGCTCGTCGCGGCGTAGATCAGCCTCGGAAATTCCGGGTGCAGATCCTCCCAGCCGAAGCCCAACTTTTCCATCGCACCGGCCCGGTAATTCTCAACCAGGACGTCCGCGTTTTTGAGAAGCGCCCGCAGAATTTCCTGGTCCGCCGCCTGTTTAAGGTCCAGCACGATGCTTTCCTTGCCGCGGTTCAGCGACGCGAAATAGGCGGATTTTTTGTCGATGAAGGGACCGAACTGCCGGGCGTCGTCGCCGCCATTGGGGGGTTCGACCTTAATCACGCGGGCGCCCAATTCGCCCAGCATCATCGTGCAGTAAGGCCCTGCCAAAACCCGTGTCAGATCGAGCACCGTGATGCCGCTAAGCGGACCCGAAACTGCCATCCCTTCTCCTCCCGGTCGCGCGCTATTCTTTTTCAAGCAGCCGCGCGGCTTCGATGGCCGCGTAAGTCAGAATTGCATCCGCACCGGCGCGTTTGAAACAAAGCAGGCTTTCAAGAAGCGTGCGCTCCCAATCCAGCGCGCCGGCCTTCGCGGCCGCCTTCAGCATCGCGTATTCGCCGCTTACCTGATAGGCGAAGGTCGGCATGCCAAAACGGTCTTTCGCGCGGCGAACGATGTCCAGATAGGGAAGGCCGGGTTTCACCATAATCATGTCCGCCCCTTCGGCGATGTCGAGGGCAATTTCGCGCAGCGCCTCGTCGCCATTGGCGGGGTCCATTTGATAGCTTTGCTTGCCGCCCGCGCCCAAATTGGAGGCTGCGCCGATCGCATCTCGAAAGGGGCCATAGAAGGCGGACGCATATTTTGCGGCATAGGCGAGGATGGAAACGGACGAAAAGTTCTTTTCATCCAGCGCCTCGCGAATGGCGCCGACGCGGCCATCCATCATATCGGAAGGCGCAACGATGTCGCAGCCGGCCGCCGCCTGCACGCAGGCTTGTTGGCAAAGCACCGCGATCGTGGCGTCGTTGTCCACTTCGCCATTGTGAAGAACGCCGTCATGGCCGTGATCCGTGAAAGGGTCCAGGGCGACGTCGCAAAGAATGCCAAGGTCGAGCTTCGCCTCTTTTACGGCGCGAATGGCGCGGCAAACCAGATTGTCCGGCGATGTCGCTTCTTCGCCGTTCGGCGATTTCTGTTCTGGATCGACGACGGGAAAAAGCGCGATCGCCGGCAGGCCCAACTCGCTGGCTTCCCGGGCGGCTTGCACCAGAAGGTCGATCGAGAGCCGGGCCACGCCGGGCATGGACGGCACCTCCGTCCGGGCCTTCGTGCCTTCCTGCACGAAGACCGGCCAGATCAGGTCGTCGACGCCAAGGCGATGCTCGCCCACCAGGCGGCGGGTCCAGGGGTGTCGCCGGTTCCGGCGCATGCGCACGCGCGGATAGCCCATTGCCGTCTGTGGAAAATCGCGTTTCAGTGCTATAACCCCGTTTTGGCCGCACCCCTTTGCGGCAATGCCGTTTCCTGGCGCTCTGATGCTACAATCGGCCAGGAAAAACAAGCGTGCCGTCCGCGCAACCGGATTTCCCCCGATTTTGAACTGTCCAGAGGCAGTATGCCACGTACGAAAGCCACGAAGGTTAACGCAAAATCCGCTGCCACGCCCAAGGCCGACACGCCCAAGGAAGGCGCGGAAACGGGCAACGGCATGATCGCGCCATACAAGGCGCGCCATCAGGTCCGCTTCGTAACCGCAACCAGCCTCTTCGACGGCCACGATGCCGCGATCACCGTCATGCGCCGCATCTTGCAGGCGTCGGGCGTCGAGGTCATTCACCTGGGGCACAACCGCTCCGTGGATGAAATCGTGACCGCGGCGTTGCAGGAAGACGCCCATGCCATCGCCGTGAGCTCCTATCAGGGGGGTCACATGGAATATTTCAAATACATGATCGATCTTCTGAAGGCGCGCGGTGGCGCGCACGTCAAAGTCTATGGCGGCGGCGGCGGCGTGATCGTCGCGGAAGAAATCGACGAATTGGTGGCCTATGGCGTTTCCGCCATCTATTCGCCCGAGGATGGGCGTCGCCTCGGCCTGCAAGGCATCATCAACCACATGATCGAAAATGCGGAGGCGGATTTAGCCGCGCATCTGCCAAGAGATCTAAGCGGCCTGGAAGAAGGGGATTGGCAGACGCTTTCCCGCGTGTTGAGCGGCATCGAAAGCGGCGCCCTGAAGAAAGACCTGCAAAAAAACCTTCGTACCCTGGCGGCGAAGCACGCCGCGGTCCCGGTTCTTGGCATCACCGGTACGGGCGGCGCGGGCAAATCCTCTTTGGTGGACGAAGTGGTTCGCCGGTTCCGCATGGACCAGGCGGATCTGGCCATTGCCGTTCTTGCCATCGATCCTTCGAAACGCAAAACCGGCGGCGCGCTTTTGGGCGACCGCATCCGCATGAATGCCATCACGGACGGCGGCGTGTACATGCGCTCGTTGGCGACACGGACATCGGGGACCGAAATTCCGACTGGCCTGGACGACATGATCGCGGCGTGCAAGGCGACCGGGTTTGATCTCGTCATCGTCGAAACGTCTGGAATTGGCCAGGGCAATGCAGCGATCGTCGATCACGCCGACGTTTCGCTTTACGTCATGACGCCGGAATTCGGTGCCGCAAGCCAGCTTGAAAAAATCGACATGCTTGACCTTGCGGACGCCGTCGCCATCAACAAATTTGACCGCAAAGGCGCCATGGACGCGCTGCGCGACGTTCGCAAACAGGTGCAGCGCGCCCGTCAGGCCTTTACGGCGGCGCCCGAAGAGATGCCCGTCTTTGGGACAATCGCTTCGAAATTCAACGACGAAGGCGTGACGGCCCTTTACACGGAGCTTCTGGACTTTTTCAACGCGCGCAAGCTTGGTGTGTGGGAGACGCGTTTTTTAAGGACGGGGGAAAAAGCGACGGAGCCGCGCGCGGTGATCGTGCCGCCGGCCCACCAGAATTACCTCTCGGAAATTGCGGGCAGCGTGCGCCGCTATCTGGCGGAGGTCGATTCCCAGGCGGCGATTGCCGGCGAATTGCAGCAGCTTTCGGAATCGAAGCGCCTGCTGAGAGAGGCGGGCAAGGAAGGCGAGGCGTTGGACCCGTTGATCTTGGCGCGGGAAGAAGCCCTAAAGCCGGAATTTCGCATTCTGCTCGAGGATTGGCCGCAGGTGAAGGAAGCCTATCGCGGCGAGGCCTATGTCGAAGACGTCCGTGGCCGCGTGGTGACAACGCCGCTCTACAGCAGGTCGCTTTCGGATTCAAAAATTCCGCGGGTGGCGCTGCCGCGCTTCGAAGGCCATGGCGATCTTCTGCGTTGGCTGGGACGGGAGAATCTTCCCGGCCGCTTTCCCTATACGGCGGGCGTTTTTCCCTTCCGGCGCGAGGACGAGGATCCGACGCGCATGTTTGCAGGCGAGGGGGACCCGTTCCGGACGAACAAGCGGTTCAAATATCTTTCCCAGGACTCCCTTGGGAAACGGCTTTCCACGGCCTTCGATTCCGTCACCCTTTACGGCGCCGACCCGGAAGAACGCCCGGACATTTACGGCAAGATCGGGAATTCCGGCGTTTCCATCGCCACCCTCGACGACATGAAAGTGCTTTACGACGGCTTCGACCTTTGCGACCCGAAAACCTCCGTCTCGATGACGATCAACGGCCCGGCGCCGACAATCCTGGCCATGTTCCTGAACACGGCCATCGATCAAAGGCTCGCGGCCTTTGAAGAGCAGGAAGGGCGCGCCCCAAACGAGGCCGAAACAGGGAAAATTCGCGCCGAGGCGCTGTCCGTTGTCCGCGGCACCGTGCAGGCGGACATCCTGAAAGAGGACCAGGGCCAGAACACCTGCATCTTCTCAACGGAATTCGCCCTGAAAATGATGGCGGACATTCAAGCCTATTTTGTCGAAAACCAGGTGCGGAATTTCTATTCCGTTTCGATCTCCGGCTATCACATCGCCGAGGCCGGCGCCAACCCGATCACCCAACTGGCCTTTACCCTTGCGAACGGCTTTACCTTTGTCGAAGCCTATCTTGCCCGCGGCATGCGCATCGACGATTTTGCGCCAAACCTTTCCTTTTTCTTCTCGAACGGAATGGATCCGGAATATTCCGTTCTCGGGCGCGTGGCCCGGCGCATCTGGGCGGCCGCCATCCGATACAAATATGGTGGCAACAACCGCAGCCAGCGGCTGAAATACCATGTTCAGACGTCCGGCCGTTCCCTGCATGCGAAGGAAATGTCCTTCAACGACATCCGCACCACCCTGCAGGCGTTGATCGCGATTTACGACAATTGCAACAGCCTGCATACGAACGCTTTCGACGAGGCGTTCACGACGCCGACGGCGGAATCCGTTCGCCGTGCCCTGGCCATTCAAATGATCATCAACCGCGAATGGGGGGTGACGAAGAACGAGAACCCGAACCAGGGGGCTTTCTTCTTCGAGGAATTGACGGATTTGGTGGAAGAGGCGGTGCTTCAGGAATTTGAGCGGATTTCCGAACGCGGCGGCGTTCTTGGCGCGATGGAGACCGGCTATCAGCGCGGGAAGATCCAGGACGAATCGCTTCTTTACGAGACCCGCAAGCACGATGGCAGCCTGCCGATCGTCGGCGTAAACACCTTCCTGAACCCGGAGGGTGAAATTGGTTTGCCGACGCCGGACCTCCAGCGTTCGACGGAGAAAGAAAAACAAAACCAGATAAAGCGGTTGCGAGACTTTCAAGGCCGGAACCAGAAGGACGCCCCCCTGGCCCTTGCCCGCCTGAAGGAGGCGGCCATGAAAGACGAAAACGTCTTTGCGGTATTAATGGATACGGTACGCCGGTGCTCGCTTGGGCAGATCAGCCAGATGCTGTTTGAAATCGGCGGCCAGTACCGCAGGAATATGTAAAATTTTCAACGTATTAGCTGCATATATTTCTTAAAACCTTAAAGAGAACGTTAACCTTTCTACGGCAAAGTATAGACACGCCAAAAGAGGCGATCTTTTGCTTAGCTGGATGAGGAACGTCGTGCAGTCGGAATATATGCAAATCTTTTCGATGATCGAACGGCTTCACCGCCGCTTTCTCGACGTCGTGAAAAACGAGCTCGATCGGCTTGGCATTACGGACATCAACAACGTCCAGAGCCTGATCCTGTTCAACGTCGCCGAGGAAGAATTGACGGTGGGGGAATTGACGATTCGGGGCTTCTACCTCGGCTCGAACGTTTCCTACAACCTCAAGAAGATGGTCGAGAACGGCTATCTCGTGCAGGAGCGTTCGACCCACGATCGCCGTTCGGTGCGCGTGCGCTGTTCGGACAAAGGGCTGTCGCTTTGCAAGACCCTGCAGGGGATCTTCGACAACCATGTGACGGCGCTTGGCAAGGGCTATGTGGTGGACGGCGATTTGGAAGCGACGAACAAGACCCTAAAGCGTCTCGAGCGCTTTTGGACCGACGCGCTTCGTTTCACCGCCGACCTTCCCCTCGAAGAGGCGTCATAGGGCCTGCATTTAAGCTAGGCCGGATCCTTCTGAAGCCAATCCATCAACGTTTCGATTTCCGGATAGGGGAAGCTGTGCGGCGCGCCTTCCAGCTCCCGGTATATTACCTCCGGCGCATGCATGCGCAGTTTTTCCGTCATTTCCCGAACGCCCTTGACCGGAAAGATCGGGTCGTCGGTTCCGTGAATAACGTAAAACGGAATTTTCGGCATGGCTTCCACGTCGAAGGGACGCATGCCGGCAAGGAATGCGGCTTTGCAAAAAGGAATGTTTTTTCGCCGGCAAAGCAGTAAAGCGGCCAGCGCGCCATCGGAAAGGCCCGCCACCCGGCAGGCTTCTTTGGGAATGCCATAGTTTTCGCCAAGCTTCGCAACCATGGATTCAATCCACTTCAAATCGTCTTCCGTCCAGCTCTCTTGCCGCGACGACGGCGCGTAAAGAGGGATTTTTCTGCGGGCCGCCTCGAACACCCATTTCCAGATAAAGTTCCGCCCCTCCATGAAGGCGCCGTGCAGGACGACCAGCAGGGCTTTTTGCGGGGCCGCCTCGCTTGGCGGCCAGTAGAAGGCCTCGTCCCCTTCTTCAAAGACCTCGCCCTCATATTCGCGGGCGAAGACGATTTTCTTTAAAAGGACATTGGCCGTGTCCACGCGAAGTTTTTCGCGCACGGCGTCTTCGAAACTGCGAATCTTGGCCGCGCCAAACGCCGCCATTGCTTCTCCGGATTCGACGAAGGCGCGCACCAGATCGGCGTCCAGCATCTGATCGGCGTGTTGTTCCAGGATGGTGAATGCGGGGACCCAGTTTTCACGGGCCTCTTGCTGCAGGGCGGCCATCTTCTCCGGGTCGTGAAAGGCCAGCCGGAAAAGAAAATGGTCGATGTCCTGCGTGAGTTTGCCGAGTCCCTCGGTCTTTTCCGTCACGCCGTGCCTCGCTTTTAATTCTTGTGTTGGAAAGAGCGGCTAGCATAGATAGCCTGCCATCGATTGCAACGATGTGGTAGAAGGCGGGCCATGGTGAAAGATTCCGGCATGGACGATCGGGAAGTCCTGATCGAGATTCAACGTGTGGGAAATGCGGTCAAGGTGACGGCAATGGACCCGGTTACGCTGACGGAAGCGACGATCGTCGGTTCGCCGCAGGAAAGCGAAGAAACGCTCAAGCGGACGGCCATGCAAAAGCTGCTTTACCTGCTGAACAAAAAGACGAAGTGACGCGTAACAAAACGGCAACCCAATCCATGAAAAGTCTCGCGTCCAGAAGCCATCGACTCGTTTCGCTTTTTACGGCGCTCTTTGCTTTTTTGTCCGGCTCTTCGGCCTTTGCGGACGAAGTGCCGGAAAATCTGGATGCAAGAATCGATTCCATCCTCGCGCCTATCGCCGATGCCGTTTCCAGCACGATTTTTTATGCGGTTCCCGTCGGCGATTCGCAAATTCGCCTGATCGTCGTTTGGCTGATTATCGTTGCGGTTGGGTTCACCTTCTATTTCCGCTTCATCAATATCTGGGGCATCCGCCACGCGCTTTCCATCGTTGCGGGAAAATATTCGGACCCATCCCAGCCTGGCGAAGTCTCGCATTTTCGGGCGTTGACGGCGGCGCTATCCGGCACCGTCGGTTTGGGAAACATTGCCGGCGTTGCGGTGGCGATCGCGCTTGGCGGTCCCGGCGCGACGTTTTGGATGATCGTTGCCGGCTTCTTCGGCATGGCATCGAAATTCGCGGAATGCACCCTTGGGGTGAAATACCGGGTCGTGCACGAAGACGGGACGGTTTCGGGCGGCGCGATGTATTACCTTTCCCGTGGCCTTGCGGAAATCGGTCTGCCCAGGCTCGGCCGCGTGCTTTCCACGTTCTTCGCGGTGATGTGCATTGGCGGTGCCGTTGGTGCCGGCAACATGTTTCAGGCGAACCAGGCGTATCAGCAATTCGTCAACGCGACGGGCGGGGAGGCCAGCTTTCTATACAATCAGGGCTGGTTGTTTGGCCTGATCCTCGCCGTTGTCGTTGGCCTGGTCATCATCGGCGGCATCAAAAGCATTGCGAACGTAACGGCGAAAATCGTTCCCTTGATGGGTGGCGTTTATCTGCTCGCGGGCCTTGTCATCGTAACGATGAATTTAGGGCAGGTGCCGGACGCCGTCGTGGCGATCGTGCGCGGTGCCTTTACGCCGGAGGCGGGCTTTGGCGGGCTCATCGGCGTGTTGATGATGGGCGTGCAGCGCGCCGCCTTTTCAAACGAAGCGGGCATTGGCTCGGCCCCCATCGCGTACGCGTCCGTGCAGACGGCCGAGCCGATTTCGGTCGGCTTTGTTTCCTTGCTTGAGCCGTTCATCGATACGGTCATTATCTGTACGATGACGGCGCTGGTCATCGTGATCTCGGGCGTCTATCTCGAAAAGGATATCTTGGATGGCAACGCGCTTGGCGGCGTGTTGATGACGTCCGCTGCCTTTGGACGGACGATCGGCTGGTTTCCCTACGTCCTCGCCCTTGCCGTTATCCTGTTTGCATTTTCGACGATCATTACCTGGTCCTATTACGGGCTGAAATGCTGGACCTATCTTTTCGGCAAGACGCGAAAGGCGGATCAAACCTTCAAGCTTTTGTTTCTCGCGTTCACGGTCATCGGTTCGGCAATGGGGCTTCGCGCCATCATCGATTTCTCAGACGCGATGATTTTTGCCATGGCTTTCCCGAACGCCATCGGCCTGTACTTGCTTTCCGGCAAGCTGCGGGCGGATCTGCGTTCTTATCGGACACGCCTGAAGATGGGCGAAATCGTCCCAAGGCGCTAAGCCTTCCACAAAAAAACCCGCGCGTTGCGCGGGTCTCCCAAAAAACGGGTGGGTGGGGCTATTTCTGGCTTTTGCGTCCGCGCCTGGGGCTTCCCTGCTTGCCGAGGCCGATTTTCTTGGCAAAGTCCGAACGCTTGGCGGCGTAGCTTGGCGCCACCATCGGTTAATTCGCGGGCAGGCCCCATTTTGCCCGGTATTCCTCCGGGCTAAGCCCATAGGTCGTGCGCAAATGCAGGTTCAGCATTTTCAGCTTTTTGCCGTCCTCCAGACAGATGAGGTAATCCGGCGTGATGGATTTGCGGATCGAGACAATCGGTTTCAACGGCGCCGCTTCCTGGCCGCCGCCGGTCGTGTCCAGCGCGTCGAGGGATCGATAGATGGACTGAAGGAGATCGGGAATTTGTCCGGCGTCGAGATTGTTGCGGCTGACATAGGCCGACACAATCTCGGTTGCCATCCGAAGCAATTCCGCCCGGGGCGTTTTTTCAAGAGTTGTGTCAGACATAGAAGGTTTCGCCGTATTTTTTCTATGGAATACCACATTATATTATTAAAAGCGGCGTGTTTGTCAATGAAAGTGAAGTAAAGCTACGTTTAACACCCTTGAAATACTCAAAAAATACGTAAGTATTCATTCTTGAAACCCTTTCCGTGGCCATGGCGGGCGATGGCGCAGGCTGGCGCGGCTATGCGACATATGGTAGCTTTTCGCGTTTTTTACCCTAGCGGTGCCCGTCCGATTCATGTCCAAAAAGCCGATCGCCATTGCCTCTGACCACGCTGGCTTCGAGTTGAAGGCGGTTTTGAAGGAATGCCTCGAAAGCATGGGATACGACGCCCTCGACCTTGGTACGGACAGCACGGAATCCGTGGATTACCCGGATTTTGCCGATGCGCTGGCGGTTGCGTTTCAGCAAGGCCTTGCAGATCGTGGCGTGCTGGTATGCGGCAGCGGGCTTGGCATCAGCATTGCGGCGAACCGTCATCGGAATTTGCGCGCCACCCCTTGCCACGATGCAAACTGGGCCCGTCTTGCCCGTCAGCACAACGATGCGAACGTTTTGGCCTTGGGCGCCCGCCTGATTGACGTGGATGCCGCCAAGGCGTGTTTGCAGACATTTTTGGAGACGCCCTTCGAAGGCGGGCGCCACGAGCGGCGCGTCTCAAAACTTTCTGCGCAATAGATCGAAGAAGGGCCGGTTGGAATGTCCGTTGTGAAAGCGTCGTCGCCATCCTTGAGCAGAGATTTTTTTCTTGAGCGTTTATCGGAAACGGACCCGGACGTTTCCGGGGCGATTGCGAACGAGCTGCACCGCCAGCAAGGCCAGATCGAATTGATTGCCTCGGAGAACATCGTCTCGTCCGCCGTGCTCGAGGCGCAGGGCTCCGTGCTTACGAACAAATATGCCGAGGGCTATCCCTCGAAGCGCTATTACGGCGGCTGTGAATATGTGGACGTCGTCGAGGCGCTGGCCATCGACCGCGCAAGTGCGCTTTTCGATTGTCCCTTCGTAAATGTGCAGCCGCATTCCGGAGCCCAGGCAAACGGGGCGGTGATGCTGGCGCTGTTGCAGCCGGGCGACACGATCCTCGGCATGTCCCTTGCGGCGGGCGGCCATCTCACCCATGGGGCGAAGCCGGCGCTTTCGGGAAAATGGTTCGACGCGGTGCAATATGGCGTGC
>JAJFGH010000043.1 GCA_021776275.1 Alphaproteobacteria bacterium
ATTCTCTTTTCGGAATGCGCGCTGAAGGGCGCCCACTTCATCGAGAAATGCTGCCAGCGCAACATTCCGCTGCTGTTCCTGCACAACATCACCGGCTTCATGGTCGGCACGAAGGCAGAGGAAGGCGGCATCGCCAAGCACAGCTCGAAGCTGGTCTATGCGGTCGCCAATGCCCGCGTGCCAAAATATTCCGTCATCGTCGGCAATTCCTGCGGCGCCGGCAATTACGGCATGTGCGGCGCCGGTTTGAGTCCGAATTTCCTGTTCTCCTGGCCGACGGGCTACATCGCGACCATGGGCAGCGATACCGCCGTTGTCGTCATGACGGAAGTCAAGAAGGCCGGCATCGGCGGCGACAAGGTGACCCAGGAAGAGTTGGATACCATCGCCGAAAACACCCGGGCGCTTTATGCCGAACAGGCGGACCCCTACCACATCACCGCGCGCCTCTGGGACGACGGCCTGATCGAACCGACGAAAACGCGCGACACGCTCGGCCTTTGCCTTGCCCTTGGCGACGCAAACGAACCGGAGACGGGCTATCACCCCGTCTATCGGATGTAAGCGGGAGGGCGGAACGATGGCATACGAAACGATCACGCTTACCACCGACGACCGCGGCGTCTGCCGCCTCGCCCTCGCGCGTCCCGACGTGCACAACGCGATGAACAAGACGCTGATCAACGAACTTCGCGACGCCGTAAAGGCCATTGCGAAAGACGAAAAGATCCGCGTCGTCGTGTTGACGGGCGAAGGAAAAAGTTTCTGCGCCGGCGGCGATTTGCGCTGGATGGAAGCGAATGTCGGCATGACCCGCGAGGGCCGCATCGCCGAAGCCGGCGAACTTGCGGACATGCTTTATGAAATGGACACGCTTCCAAAGCCCATGATCGGGCGGATCAACGGACCGGCCTATGGCGGCGGAACCGGCATAATGTCCGTTTGCGACCTTACCATCGGCGCAAACACCGCCCGCTTCGGCTTGACGGAAGTGCGGCTCGGCCTGGTGCCGGCAACGATCTCGCCCTATGTCGTCCGGCGGATGGGCCCGGGCAATGCCCGCAAGGTCTTTTTCAGTGGCCGGCTTTTTTCCGCCGAGGAAGCAAAAGAGTTGGACCTGCTGAGCCAGGTGGTCGCGCCGGAGGCCCTGGACGCGGCGGTCGAAAAAGAAGTCGTGGAATTTTTGCAAGCCGCGCCGGGCGCCATTGCGGCGACGAAACGCCTGGTCGATTTCGTGGCGGTCCATGGGCAGGAGGCAAATCGCGACTACACGTTGAACGCCCTTGCCGATGCCTGGGAAACCGATGAAGGCCAGCAAGGAATCGGCGCCTTCCTGAACAAGCAGACCCCCTGGTGGCGGAAAGGAAAATCGACATGAAGTGTGTGTTCGTCGCAAACCGGGGTGAAATTGCCGTCCGCGTTTTAAAGACGTGCAAGCGGCTTGGCATCCGGACCGCCGTCGCCTATTCGGAGGCCGACGCGGACGCCCTGCATGTCCGCCTTGCCGACAAGGCCTATTGCATCGGCCCCAAGGAAGCGGCCGCCAGCTACCTCAACATCGACGCCATCTTGGAAGCGGCGAAGCGGGCGGGCGCGGACGCCATTCATCCCGGCTATGGCTTTTTGGCCGAAAGCGCAGCCCTTGCAAAGGCCTGCGCGAAGGCCGGCATTGCCTTCGTCGGACCGAAACCCGACGCCATCCTCAAGATGGGCTCGAAGATCGAATCGAAAAAAATCGCCGAAAAAGCCGGCGTCCCGATCGTCCCCGGCCATTACGACAGCCAGGACGAAAAGACGCTGCTGAAAGAAGCGAAGCGCATCGGCTTTCCGCTTTTCATCAAGGCGTCCGCCGGCGGCGGCGGCAAGGGCATGCGCCTGGTCGAGGATGCAAAGGACTTTTCCGAAACCCTGGCCCAGGCGCGCCAGGAAGCGAAAGCCGCCTTCGGCGACGAAGCGGTCATGGTTGAAAAAGCGATCTTGAAGCCGCGCCACATCGAAGTGCAGATCGCCGGCGACAAGCATGGCAACGTCGTGCATCTGTTCGAGCGCGAATGTTCCATCCAGCGCCGGCATCAGAAAATCATCGAAGAGGCTCCGGCAGGCTTTCTGGATACAAAAACCCGGGACTTTCTTTTCGAAAACGCCGTGCTCATGGCAAAGGCCATCGGCTACGATTCGCTCGGCACGATCGAATTTCTATACGACGAGGACACGGGCGAATCCTATTTCCTCGAAATGAACACGCGCCTGCAGGTTGAACACCCGGTGACGGAATTCGTCACCGGCCTGGATCTGGTCGAGCTGCAGCTTCTGATCGCCGCGGGCGAGCCCATCCCCTTCGCCCAGGACGCGATCGCCGTCTCCGGCTGGGCGATCGAGGCACGGGTCAACGCGGAAGCGCCGGCCGATAATTTCCGTCCCGAGATCGGTCCCGTCCTTCTTTATGGCGAACCCGGGGGCGAAGGCGTGCGCGTCGACAGCGGCATCGCCGCCGGCAGCGAAGTGACGCCCTGGTACGATTCCATGCTTGCCAAGGTCATTGCCCATGGCAAAGACCGCGAAGAAGCGCGGCGGCGCCTTGGCGCGGCGCTGAACGATTACGTGCTTGCCGGGGTGGCAACGAATCTTGCCTTTCTCGGCGACGTGCTGGCGCATCCGAATTTCTCGGAGCGCGTCCTCACGACCCGGTTTCTGGACGAAACCTTTCCGGAAGGCTGGCAGGAACCGCCAGCGCCGAAGGCGGTCGTACTGGCCGGCGCCGCCTATGCGCTGCACATGGAACGCAACGCCGCCTCGGGCCCTGTTTCGCCCTGGCAATCCCTTGGGCCGTGGCGGCTGCTGGACCAAAGCGTCAGCGCCGGCGTCACCCATCTTCGCCTGTTGCGGCAAGGCGAGGCCGAGGAAGTAAAACTCGCCGGCCAGGACGGCGATTACCGCGTGACCCAGGGCGACGCCATTTTCGATGTTCGCGCCGAGCGGGCCGCGGACGATCGTATCCGCCTATGGATGGATGCCGAACGGCACGAATTTCGCGCCGTCGTCACCGATGCCGAAATCGTCATCGCCGGCGAAGGCCAAAACATGGTCTTTACGCTGGAATCCCACCTCGCCGCCGAGCAAAGCGCCAACGCGCCGCAAAAAACCCACCACACGCTTTATGCGCCCATGCCGGGGCTGGTCACGGAGATCGCCGTCGGCAAGGGCGACACGGTGAAAATGGGCGACGTTCTGGTCGTCATGGAAGCCATGAAGCTGGTGCATCATTTGGTCGCCGAATCGGATGGCATCGTGGAAAGCATCCATTGCGAGCAAGGCGCCACCGTTCCCCATAAATCGATCCTCGTTGAAATCGGACCTGGCGAGGCGGCGGAAGAAAAAGCCGCGAATTAAAATCAGGGATTGGGCAAGACCATGGAATCAATCTACATCACCGAAGAACTGGAACTGTTCCGCGCGCAAATCCGCCGCTTCGTTGAAGAAGAAGTCGAACCCCATGGCGAAGAATGGGAAGAGACGGGCATGGTGCCGCGCGAAGTGCTCCACAAGATGGGGAGCCTCGGTTTCTTCGGCCTTACCTATCCGGAAAAATATGGCGGCGTCGGTCTCGACACCCTTGCCACCGCCGTTTTCTCCGAAGAACTTGGGCGCTGCACCTTTGGCGGCTTCACGGCAACGGTTCTCGTCCATACGGACATGGGGTCGCCCCATCTGGAAAACGCCG
>JAJFGH010000044.1 GCA_021776275.1 Alphaproteobacteria bacterium
TCCCCCCGGTTTTTAAAGCCCCGCGCACGGTTTCGGGGCCTTCTCTCTGCACCCTGGGCGGTTTTAAGAAGTCCGTAACCGCCCACACCTAAGTTAGTTTTTGCGATGAACATTCACGAATATCAGGCAAAAACCTTGCTGGCGCGCTTCGGCGTCGCCGTGCCGCACGGCAGCGTTGCCTACACGCCGAAGGAAGCGGAAGCCGCCGCGAAAGAGCTTGGCGGCCCGGTCTGGGTGGTCAAAGCACAGATTCACGCCGGCGGCCGCGGCAAAGGCGGCGGCGTCAAGGTCGTGATATCCGAGACAGACGTGGTCGAGGCGACGAAGAAAATGCTGGGGTCGAACCTCGTCACCCATCAGACCGGCCCGGAGGGCAAAGAAGTCAAGCGCGTCTATATCGAGGAAGGCTGCGACATCGCCCGCGAACTTTATCTGGGCATGCTGGTTGACCGCACCAATGGACGGGTCACCATCATGGTCTCCACCGAAGGCGGCATGGATATCGAAGAAGTCGCCGCAAACACGCCCGAAAAAATTCACAAGGTTTCGATTGATCCGGCGACCGGCATTCAGCCTTTCCACGCCCGCAATCTGGCCTTTTCTTTAAGCCTGCGCGATAAGCAAATCGGCGCGGCACAGAAATTTATCATCTCCATGTACAACGCTTTCATGGAGCTGGACGCAAGCCTGATCGAAATCAATCCGCTCGTTGTAACGGGTGCTGGCGACGTTCTCGCGCTCGACGCGAAAATGAATTTCGACGACAACGCGCTCTTCCGTCACAAGGACATCGAAGAACTTCGCGACGAACATGAAGAAGACCCCTCGGAAACCGAAGCCGCGCGTCACAATTTAAATTACATCAAGCTCGACGGAAGCGTTGGCTGCATGGTCAATGGCGCAGGCCTTGCCATGGCAACCATGGACATCATCAAATTGCATGGCGGCGAGCCGGCAAACTTTCTCGATGTCGGCGGCGGCGCAACGCGCGAGCGCGTTACGACGGCCTTTAAACTTATCCTTTCAGATCCGAACGTTGAGGGAATTCTCGTCAACATCTTCGGCGGCATCATGCGTTGCGACGTGATTGCCGAAGGCGTCGTCGCAGCCGCCCGCGAAGTCAGTCTGAACGTGCCGCTCGTCGTACGCCTCGAAGGAACGAACGTCGAGCTAGGCAAAGAAATTCTGCAGCGCTCCGGCCTGCCGATCAAATCGGCGAACGACCTTGGCGATGCCGCCGAAAAAATCGTCCAGGCCGTAAAAGAGGCGGGCTGATGGCGGTTCTTGTCAACAAAGACACGAAAGTGATTTGCCAGGGGTTCACCGGATCCCAGGGCACGTTCCATTCCGAGCAGGCCATCGCCTATGGCACAAAAATGGTCGGCGGCGTTACGCCGAACAAGGGGGGGACGAAGCATCTCGACCTGCCCGTGTTCGACACGGTCGGCCAGGCGGTCGCCGCCACCGGGGCGAACGCCTCCGTTATTTACGTCCCTCCGCCTTTTGCCGCGGACGCCATCTTGGAAGCCATTGATGCCGGCATCGAGCTGGTCGTCTGCATCACGGAAGGCATTCCGGTGCTCGACATGGTCCGCGTGAAGCGCGTTTTGTCCGAAACGAGCGCCCGGCTGATCGGCCCCAACTGCCCCGGCATCATCACGCCGGACGAATGCAAGATCGGCATCATGCCCGGCCACATACATAAGCGTGGCAGGATCGGCGTCGTTTCCCGCTCGGGCACGCTGACCTATGAGGCCGTCGCCCAGACGACATCGGCCGGGCTGGGCCAGACGACCTGCATCGGCATCGGCGGCGACCCGGTCAATGGCACGAATTTCATCGATTGCCTCGATTTGTTCCTGGGCGACCCGGAAACCGAAGGCATTGTCATGATTGGCGAAATCGGCGGCACCGCCGAGGAAGAAGCGGCCGCTTTTCTAAAGGCCGACAAGCGCAAAAAGCCCGTTGTTGGCTTCATCGCGGGCGTGACCGCCCCGCCGGGACGCCGTATGGGCCATGCCGGCGCCATCATTTCCGGCGGCAAGGGCACTGCCGGGGACAAAATCGAGGCCTTTCGCAGCGCCGGCATCGCGGTGGCCGAATCCCCCGCCGAAATCGGCGCGGCAATGCTTAAGACGTTGAAGAAATAGCCCACATCCTCATATAGTTAGCGAACCGTTAACCAAACTTCATTACCTATAGGTGCTGGACTCACAGCATCCATCCGATCATGGCTTCTCGCCCTATTGAACCGACGCTTCTTTCCGGCGCCAACG
This sequence comes from Alphaproteobacteria bacterium, assembly GCA_021776275.1. Lineage (GTDB taxonomy): Bacteria > Pseudomonadota > Alphaproteobacteria. The sequence goes on from JAJFGH010000044.1 coordinate 2,277, forward strand.
CCGCCTTCGTCGAGGAACTGTTCCGACGCTATCTGGAAAATCCCAGCGCGGTCGATCCCAGCTGGCTGCAATTTTTTTCCGAACATCGCGACGGCGCCTCGCTGCAGGATCTGCGCGGCGCAAGCTGGGCCCCCAAGCGCCCCCTAACCCTTGCCGAAGAAGAAAGCGCCGCGCCGGAACAGGCGCCGGCGGCCGAGGACGTTCGCGCCGCCACCCTCGACAGCATTCGCGCGCTTATGATGATTCGCGCCTTTCGCGTGCGCGGCCATTTGATCGCCAATCTCGATCCCCTGGGCCTGCACCGCGAACCTCACCACCCCGAGCTCGACCCCAAAACCTATGGCTTCACCGAGGCCGATTACGACCGGCCAATTTTTATCGACAACGTCCTTGGCATGGAGACGGCGAGTTTGCGGGAAATTCTCGACGCCCTGCACCAAACCTATTGCAGCAATATCGGCGTCGAATTCATGCACATGCAGGACCCGGCCCAAAAAGCCTGGATCCAGCTTCGGGTCGAGAACGGGCGCAACCAGCCGGCCTTCACCCCGCTGGGAAAACGGACGATCCTTGAACGCCTGACGGAAGCGGAAGCCTTCGAGCAGTTTTTGCAGGTCAAATATCCTGGCACGAAGCGGTTCGGCCTCGATGGCGGCGAAAGCCTGGTGCCGGCGATCGAGCAGATTCTAAAGCGCGGCGGCCAGCTTGGCGTCCGCGAAGTCGTGATCGGCATGTCCCATCGCGGCCGGCTGAACCTGCTTGCGAACGTCATGAAAAAGCCCTTTTCGGCGATCTTCTCCGAATTTCAGGGGAACGCCGCCCATTCGGATGACTTCCAGGGTTCCGGTGACGTGAAATATCATCTCGGCGCCTCCGCCGACCGCGAGTTCGACGAGCAAAAGGTGCATCTTTCCCTCACCCCCAACCCGTCCCATCTCGAAATCGTCAACCCCGTCGTCCTTGGCAAGACGCGCGCCAAAGAAGTGCAGCTTAACGACAAGGAACGCACCCAGGTTTTAAGCATCCTCATGCATGGGGACGCGGCCTTCGCCGGCCAGGGGCTGGTGCCGGAAACGCTGGCACTTGGCGATTTGCAGGGCTACCGCTGCGGCGGCACCATTCATTTCATCATCAACAACCAGATCGGCTTCACGACGTCGCCGAAATTCGGGCGCGGCACGCCTTACCCATCGGACATCGCGAAGGGGGTGCAGGCGCCGATCTTCCATGTCAATGGCGACGACCCGGAAGCGGTCGTTCACGTTGCCAAGATTGCGACGGAATTTCGCCAGGAATTCCACAAGGACGTCATTGTCGACATGTTCTGTTATCGCCGCTTTGGCCATAACGAAGGCGACGAGCCGGCCTTCACCCAACCTCTCATGTACAAGGCCATCGGCGAGCATCCGACGACCTGCGAGATTTATGCGAAGCAACTGGTCGCAGAAGGCGAGCTGAAGGCGGAAGAGCCGCAAACCATCTACGACGCTTCCATGCAGCATCTCGAGGGCGATTTCGAGGCGGCCAAGAACTACAAGCCGAACAAGAAGGATTGGCTGGAAGGCGTGTGGTCCGGCCTCGGCTTTGCCAGCGAAGGCAAGCGCCGCGGCGAAACCGGCGTGCCGAAAGAAAGGCTGCTGGAGATCGGCAACGCGATCGCGCGCGTGCCGGACGGGGTTCGCGTCAACCGCAAGGTCGTCCGCCAGATGAAGGCCAAGCAGAAGATGTTTGAAACCGGCAAGGGTATCGATTGGGCGACGGCGGAAGCGCTCGCCTTTGGCGCCCTTCTGTGGGAGGGCGTGCCGGTCCGTCTCAGCGGTCAAGACTGCACGCGCGGCACGTTTTCCCAGCGGCACGCCGCATTAGTCGACCAGGAGACGGAAGAAAAATATTACCCCCTCGACCATTTGAAGGAAGGCCAGGCGCCGCTGGAAGTCCTCGACAGCCCGCTTTCGGAAGCCGGCGTGCTTGGCTTCGAATATGGCTACACGATCACCGAGCCGAACACGCTGGTGTTGTGGGAGGCCCAATTCGGCGATTTCGCCAATGGCGCCCAGGTGGTCATCGACCAGTTCATCGCGTCCGGCGAAAGCAAATGGATGCGCATGTCCGGGCTCGTCCTGTTGCTGCCCCATGGCTATGAAGGCCAGGGGCCGGAACATTCCTCCGCCCGGCTGGAACGCTATCTGCAACTTTGCGCGGAAGACAACCTTCAGGTCGCGAATTGCACGACGCCTGCAAATTACTTCCACATCCTGCGGCGGCAAATTCACCGGAACTTTCGCAAGCCTCTTATCCTGATGACGCCGAAATCCCTGCTGCGCCACAAGAAGGCCGTCTCAAGCCTGAAAGAAATGGAATCGGAAACGACGTTCCACCGGGTGTTGCCGGACACGGCAAAGCTGGTGGCGGGCGACAAGGTGAAGCGCATCGTCTTTTGCACGGGCAAGGTTTATTACGATTTGGAGCAGGAAAGGGACGACCGCAAAATCCGTGACGT
>JAJFGH010000045.1 GCA_021776275.1 Alphaproteobacteria bacterium
AAGCCGAAGGGTGTCCTGCCCCCCCGCTTGGACCCCCTTCGGCTTTCGTGTAGGATGCCGCCCATTGAAGGCTCCCGGCCCAATCCGGGCCAACTCTGAACCCAAGGAAGCAACGGGACACCGCATGCAGGACAAAACGCAAGTCATGGCTGGCAAGAAGGGGCTTGTCCTCGGCGTTGCAAACGACCGCTCGCTTGCCTGGGGCATCGCCAAGGCCGCCGCCGCCGGTGGCGCGGAGCTGGCCTTTACCTATCAGGGCGAGCCGCTGGCAAAGCGCGTCGAGCCCCTTGCCCATTCCATCGGTTCGGATTTTGTCCTGCCCTGCGACGTGACGGACGACGCCAGCATCGACGCAGTCTTTGCGGAGATCAAATCGCGTTGGGGAAAACTGGATTTTCTCGTCCATGCGATCGCCTATTCCGACAAGGAACAGCTGAAGGGCCGGTACCTAGACACGACGCCGGACAATTTCGCCGTGACGATGGCCATCTCGTGCTACTCCTTCACGGCCCTTTGCCAACGAGCCGTTCCGTTGATGTCCGATGGCGGAAGCATGCTGACGCTGAGCTATACCGGCGCCGAACGCGTGATGCCCCACTACAACGTCATGGGCGTCGCAAAGGCGGCCCTTGAATCAAGCGTGCGCTATCTCGCCGCCGATCTGGGGCCCCAGAACATTCGCGTGAACGCCATTTCCGCAGGCCCCATCAAAACCCTGGCGGCGTCCGGCATTGGCGATTTCCGCTACATCCTCAAATGGAACCAGTACAACTCGCCGCTGCACCGCAACGTCACGATCGAGGATGTTGGTGGCGCCGCCGTTTATTTGTTGAGCGACCTTTCCTCCGGGGTCACCGGTGAAATCCATCACGTCGATGGCGGCTATCACGTCGTGGGCATGAAGGCAGTGGACGCCCCCGACATTTCGGTCGTCTAGGACAGGCCATGGCTGGAAACACCTTCGGAACTCTCTTTCGCTACACGACCTGGGGAGAAAGCCATGGCCCTGCCATTGGCGTCGTCGTCGATGGCGTGCCTCCGGGGCTGGCGTTAGACGAAGCGGACATCCAGACCTGGCTCGACAAGCGCCGGCCGGGAAGCTCACGCTTCACGACCCAGCGCCGCGAGGCGGATCAGGTAAAGATTCTTTCCGGCACCTTTGAAGGAAAGACGACGGGCACCCCCATCAGCCTGATGATCGAGAACACGGATGTGCGCTCGAAGGATTACGACGCGATCGAAGATGCCTTTCGGCCGGGCCACGCGGACTACACCTATTTCAAGAAATACGGCATCCGCGATCACCGCGGCGGCGGGCGCGCCTCGGCGCGGGAAACCGCGGCTCGGGTCGCAGCCAGCGGCATTGCCCGCAAAATTCTTGGCGAAAGCATTGCGATCCGCGGCGCCCTCGTCCAGATCGGCCCCCACAAGGTGGCCCCGGCCCGCTGGGACTGGGATGCAGTCGCAGCGAACCCCTTTTTCTGCCCCGACCCCGTCATGGCCAAGGAATGGGAAAGCTATCTCGACGCAATCCGCAAATCGGGCAATTCCGTTGGCGCCGTGATTCAGATCGAGGCTGAAGGCGTACCGGCCGGCCTTGGGGAACCCGTCTATGACCGGCTGGACGCGGACCTTGCCAAGGCCTTGATGAGCATCAACGCCGCCAAGGGCGTGGAAATCGGCGCCGGGTTTGAGGCGGCGGCGCTTTTGGGCGACGCGAACGCCGACGAAATGCGCATGGAGAACGGCAACGCGACGTTCCTTTCCAACCATGCCGGCGGCGTTCTGGGCGGCATTGCGACAGGGCAACCGATCGTCGCGCGCTTTGCCGTAAAGCCAACAAGCTCAATCGCCATCCCCAGAAAATCCGTGGACCGTTCCGGCAGCGACGTCGACATCGCCACGAAGGGACGGCACGACCCATGCGTTGGTATTCGCGCCGTGCCGGTGGGCGAAGCCATGATGGCAAACGTGCTCGCCGATCACCTGCTGCGCCATAAGGCGCAATGCGGATAGGGCACTTCGTTTAGCCGAGCAATCGGGCCGCGATCAAAAATTCCTTGTTGCCTTCGGGGCCTAGAATTGGGCTTTCCACCCGTCCGATCACCGTCCAGCCGGGAAGCGCCGCAAGCCAGGCCGCAATCCGTTCGCAGACTTCTTCATGCAGCGCCGAATCGCGCACAACCCCCTTCTTGCCCACCCTTCCCTTGCCGACTTCGAATTGCGGCTTGATAAGCGCAACCAAAACCGCCCCCGGCGCCGCCAGACGCAACGGTTGCGGAAGAAGCGTTTCCAGGCCGATGAAGCTTGCATCGCAGACCATTAGATCAATCGGCTCCGGCACCTCCGCTTCGGTCAGGAAGCGCGCATTCGTCCGCTCCAGGACGACGATGGCGGGATCGTTGCGAAGCGCCCAGTCGAGCTGGCCATGGCCGACGTCGACCGCGTAAATGCGGCGCGCGCGCCCCTGGCGCAGCACGTCCGTAAAGCCGCCATGGGCGGCGCCGATGTCGAGGGCCGTCTTGCCCGCCGGGTCGATGTCAAAATGATCGAGGGCAGCGGCCAATTTCACACCGCCACGGGAAACCCAGGGATGCACGGGCCCGCGGACTTCAAGGGGGGTGTCGGGATCGAGGGCCATGCCGGGCTTGTCGAGGCGGCGCTCGCCGCTGAAGACACGGCCCGCCAGAACGATCGCCTGGGCGCGGCTTCGGTTTTCGGCCAACCCGGCCTGAACCAGCAATTGATCCAGGCGGAGCTTCGCCGCCTTCTTCGTCATGGGATCAGGCGCGGACGGAAACGGTGTTGTGGCCCAGGGCGGCGAGCGCAGTGTCCACAATATGCCGGGCATCGAGGCCGGCGCGCTCATATTGCTTGGCCGGCGAATCGTGATCGAGAAAGACGTCCGGCAAGGTCATCGGACGAATTTTCAAGCCCGCATCCAAAAGGCCGCTAGTTGCCAGCAAATGCAGGACCTGGGTGGCAAACCCGCCGATCGAGCCTTCCTCGATGGTGATCAACACCTCATGCTCAAGCGCGAGACGGCGCACCAATTCTTCATCAAGGGGCTTCGCAAAGCGGGCATCCGCCACCGTGGTGGAGAGGCCTTTGGCGCCCAATTCGTCTGCCGCGGCCAACGCTTCTTGCAAGCGCCCGCCAAAAGAAAGCAGCGCCACTTTCGTGCCTTCGCGCAGCACGCGGCCGCGACCGATCTCAAGCGGCACGCCACATACCGGCATGGGAACGCCGAGGCCCTCGCCACGCGGATAGCGAAATGCGCAAGGCTGGTCGTCGATGGCCACGGCCGTCGCGACCATATGCACGAGCTCGGCCTCATCTGCCGCCGCCATCACGATGAAATTCGGCAAACATCCCAAATAGGCAACGTCAAATGCACCGGCATGGGTCGCCCCGTCGGCGCCAACAAGGCCGGCGCGGTCAATGGCAAAGCGGATCGGCAGTTTCTGGATCGCCACGTCGTGCACGACTTGATCGTAAGCGCGCTGAAGAAAGGTGGAGTAGATCGCAGCAAAGGGTTTGTAGCCTTCCGTCGCCATGCCGGCACAGAACGTAACGGCGTGCTGTTCGGCAATGCCGACGTCGAAAAAGCGCTTCGGGAAATGTTCCTCAAAAAGATCGAGGCCTGTTCCAGATGGCATGGCAGCAGTGACGGCGATAATCTTGTCGTCCTTCTCCGCCTCCTGCACCAATGCCTTGGCGAAGGTTTTCGTGTAGTTCGGCGCCTTGGGCTTGGATTTCTGCTGGGCGCCGGTGACCACGTCAAACTTGCTTACGCCATGGTATTTATCGGCCGAGGCTTCCGCCGGCGCATAGCCATGCCCTTTTTTGGTCACCACATGCACAAGCACCGGACCCTTCTCAGGATCGTCGCGGACGTTCTTAAGCACCGGCAGCAAATGATCGAGATTGTGCCCGTCGATCGGCCCAACGTAATAGAAACCTAGTTCCTCGAAGAGGGTGCCGCCGGTGACAAGGCCGCGCGCAAATTCTTCGGCGCGGCGTGCCGTTACCTCGATCGGGCGGGGAAATTTCTTGGCAACCATGCTGGCCAGGTGGCGGATCGACCGATAGGGCTTCGAAGAAATCAGCTTCGAAAGATAGGCGCTCATGGCGCCTACCGGCGGCGCGATCGACATGTCGTTGTCGTTCAGGATGACGATGAGGCGGCTATCCATCGAACCGGCGTTGTTCATCGCCTCATAGGCCATGCCGGCGCTCATGGCGCCGTCGCCGATCACGGCAATCGCCTGACTTGTGCGTCCGTCGAGATCGCGGGCAACGGCCATGCCAAGCGCGGAGGAAATCGACGTTGAACTATGCGCGGCCCCAAAGGGGTCGTATTCGCTTTCGGAACGTTTCGTAAAACCGGAAAGGCCGTCACCTTGACGCAGCGTGCGAATGCGGTCGCGCCGGCCCGTAAGAATTTTGTGAGGGTAGCATTGATGGCCAACGTCCCACACCAACCGGTCGTCCGGCGTGTTGAAGACATAGTGGATGGCCACGCTCAGCTCGACTACGCCAAGCCCCGCGCCAAGATGGCCGCCGGTGCTGGAAACCGCGTCGATCGTCTCGAGACGCAATTCGTCCGCCAGCTGACGAAGCTGTTTTTCCTTCAGCTTGCGAACGTCCGCCGAGATGGCGATCGTATCGAGGAGCGGCGTCTTGCTGACTGGCTTCAATTCGGTTTTTTCCGACACTTTTCCTACTTCTTTCCTACTTCTTTCCTACTTCCCGCCCTCACGGTCCCCGGTTAGTGGCGCCGCATGATGACGAAATGGGCAGCAAGAGCCAATAGTTCCGCCTTTTCGCCAAAAATATCAAGGTGCGCAATGGCTTGATCCGCTAAAATCTTCGCTTGTTCGCGGGCACGTTCAACTCCGAGAATGGAAACAAACGTAGCTTTTCCAGCGGCTTGGTCCTTTTGAACGGCCTTTCCCGTGGTGGCCGCGTCGCCCTCAATATCTAGGAGGTCGTCCTGGATCTGGAAGGCAAGCCCCATGTCATGGGCATAGGCGTGAAGCGCGTGCCGTTCGGCCTTCGGCGCCTCGCCCAGAATCGCGCCCGCCTCGCAGGAAAAGGCAATCAGCGCGCCCGTCTTCATCTGCTGCAGCCGGGTAATCGTGCCAATGTCCATCGCCATCTGTTCGGCTTGCAAATCCACCATCTGCCCCCCGACCATGCCGGCCGCGCCGGCGGCCTTGGCCAAAGAACGGACAAGCTCGCACCCAACGCGCGGCGTCGGATGCGTCTCCTCCTCGGCGAGGATCTCAAAGGCCAGGCTTTGCAGGGCGTCGCCGGCCAGAATGGCCGTCGCCTCGTCATAACGCACATGGGTGGTGGGCTTTCCACGGCGAAGCGCGTCGTCGTCCATGGCCGGCAAATCATCGTGAACGAGCGAATAGCAATGCACGAGTTCGACTGCAGCGGCCACACGAAGCGCCCGCATCCGGGGCACGTCGAAAAGCTCGGCGCTGGTGACGGCAAGAAAAGGACGGAAACGTTTGCCGCCGTTTAACACGGCGTAACGCATCGCGTCGCAAACGCGCATGTCCGGCCCGTCGCTGGACGGAAGCAGCCGGTCGAGCAACTCCGCCACCGCGTCGGCCGTTTCTGCCAAGGCCGTTTCCAGGGTACGCGTATCGAGCTTATTCAATCTCGACGTCTTTCAGTCCGGCTGGGCCATCGGCGCCAAGCTGAATCTGGCTTACCTTCGCCTGCGCCTCGCGCAGTTTCGCCTCGCAATGCCGTTTCAGGGCCGCGCCGCGCTCATAGGAGCCGATCGCTTCATCCAGCTTGCCCTTCCCGGATTCAAGCGTTTCGACGATTTCCTCAAGGGCCGCCAAGGCTTGCTCGAAGCTCATCGCCTGAATGTCTTTGGGAATTTCCTGTTTTGCCATGGAATCCGCACTTTTTAAGGAGTTTCCAAACTAGCCCAGGCCCTTCCCGAAAGGCAAGCAGGCCCGCCGGGCTGAAATTTAAAGGCAAAAAAACATTTAGTTTTGCATTGAAGTCCTTTATTGTTAGCAAGCTACCGAACGGCCCTCATGGCTTTGAGAAGCGATGCCCGAAGAGCAGGAAATCGAACGCGCCTTTGGCTTTCTCGTCACCGACATCGCTCGCATGCTGCGCGCGATCTTCGATCGCCGCGTCCGGACGATGGGATTGACGCGCGCGCAATGGTCCGTTCTTGCGCATCTCTATCGCATGGACGGCCTAAGTCAGTCGGATTTGGCCAAGCTGCTGGAAGTCGAACGACCGACCATCGGGCGCCTGCTGGACCGCATGGAAGCCTCGGGCTGGATAAGCCGAAGCCCGGATCCAAAAGACCGGCGGGTCAAGCGCGTCCATCTGACGGCAAAGGCCCGCCCTGCCGCCCAGGATCTGCGCGCCATCGCCGCCGCCCTGCGGGAAGAAGCCCTTGTCGGAATTGAAGGCGAAACCCGCGAACATCTGATAAATCAATTGCTCGCAATTAAGGCAAACATCCTGAAGATCAGTCCGGCAGATCCGTCGGGTGGGCCATCAAGCGCCCGAAAGGGCCACTAGGCACCGGAGGAACCATGGACCGACAAAATCGCAAACCGCGCCTAAGGGGAGAATTTGGAAAGCACCCATCGCTTCCATCCGGTTTGCTATGGGCCTTCTTCCTTTTCTTCCTTGGATGGACGACGGCAGCCTCGGCCCAGGAGCCCCCGCCCAGCCCGGTCACCGTGGACGCCGTCCGCAGTGAGAAAATGGCGCAGACGATGCCGGTCATCGGCCGGCTTGTCGCCCTTCGCGCCGGCGACGTCGCCACCCGCATTGACGGGCGTGTCGGCAATTTTCGCATCGAAGTCGGTAATCGCGTCAAGAAGGGCGACGTGCTTGCCATTCTCGATAGCGACCGTTTGCAGCGCGAGCGTACGCGCAGCGTTGCTTCCGTCGAGGAAAGCAAGGCGGCGCTGGAAAGCGAGAAGGCCTCCCTTGCCATTGACGAACAGGAGCTTCGCCGCCTCGAATCCTTGCGCAAATCAGCCGTTTTTCCAAAGGCGCGCTACGAGGACAAACAAAAAGAAGTGTTGCGCGCGCGCACGCGGGTAACCCAGGCCGAGGCCATCTTGGAAAACACAAGCGCCTTGCTTCAACTTGCCGAGGTCGACCTTGCCGACGCAAAAATTCTCGCCCCCTATGATGGCGTCATCACCGTGCGCCATACGGAGATCGGTGCGTATGTAAAGAAGGGCGACGCAGTTGTCTCGATGGTGAACGATAAAAATCTGGAAATCGAAGCGGACGTTCCGGCCCAACGTTTGACAGGGGTCAAACCGGGCATTGTCGTCAAAATCGAGATCGACAAACAAAAGAGTCATTTTGCAGCGGTTCGCGCTGTCGTGCCGGAGGAAAACCCGCTGACGCGGACGCGCCGGGTGCGTTTCGTTCCGGATTTCGATGTAGAAAAAGAAAATCTGGCTGCGAACCAAAGCGCCATCATCCAACTGCCCATCGATCGGTCGCGCCAGGTGGTGACCGTGCATAAGGACGCCATCGTGAAACGCGGCGGTGCCTCGCTCGTCTACGTGGTCGCCGATGGAACCGCCCAGATCCGCCCCGTCGCCCTTGGGGATGCCGTCGGCAATCGCTTCCAGGTCTTGAGCGGCCTGAATCCCGGTGAACTTGTCGTTATCCGCGGCAACGAGCGGCTCATGCCGGGCCAGAAAGTCCTGCCCCAAGGGAAGCCCTAAAGATGGATTTGATCCGTCTCGCCCTGGACCGTCCAACCGCCGTCATTGCGGCGGTGCTGATGATTGTGCTGTTCGGCTTCGTGTCGCTGCAGCTGATCCCCATTCAGTTGATCCCGGACCTTCGCAAACCCACCATCACCATCACGACCGTCTGGCCGGGCGCCGCCCCGGCCGAGGTCGAGCGCGAGGTCATCATCCAGCAGGAAGAGAAGCTGAAAGGCCTCGAGGGTCTCGAGGAAATGATCAGCAAATCCGAGGACAGCAAAGGCGAGATCACCCTCGAATTTCACGTCAGCCAGGACATGGACCTGGCCCTTCTTCTGGTTGCAAACCGGCTCGACCGGGTGGAAGCCTATCCGGATGAAGTGGACGAGCCGATCTTGCAAACGTCTTCTGCCGAGGACAACCCAATCGCCTGGTTTATCCTCAGCCGCCTTCCCGGCAACACTGCGCCCATCGAAAGCTACGGCAATTTTATCGAGGACTTTATCCAGGACAGGCTGGAGCGCGTGCCGGGCGTTTCCCGCGCGAACGTCTTTGGCGGCAGCGAACGCGAGCTGCAAATCGTCGTCGATCCGGAAAAAATGGCGCGGTATGGGCTGACCGTCCCGGAAATCGCAAACAAACTTCGTCAGGAAAACGCCTCGATTTCCGCCGGCGATATCGACGAAGGCAAGCGCCGCTACGTCGTTCGCACGGAAGGCGAACTCACCTCGGCCGAGCGCATCCGCGAAGTCGTGCTGCGCACGGAATCTGACCTGCGCTCGGGCCGGCTTGGCCGGGTAACGGTCGGTGACATCGGCGACGTGATTTTTTCCTATCGCGAACCCGCGGCCTACATCCGCCACATGGGCGAACCTGCCACGGCAATCAACGCCATTCGCGAAAAGGGCGCCAACGTTATCGAAACGATGGATGGGATCCGCGAAGTCGTCGCCGAATTGAAACGGGACGTGCTACCGGAACGTCAACTCACCCTGACCCAGGTCTATGACGAAACCGTCTACATCGATTCGGCCATCAAGCTGGTCACCCAGAACATTTATATCGGCGGCACCCTGGCCATCATCATTTTAATGCTGTTCCTGCGTTCGGGTATGGCGACGTTGGTCGTCGCCCTCTCCATTCCGGTTTCCGTCATCGGCGCCTTTGTGGCCATGGCGGCGATGGGACGGACGATCAACGTTGTTTCCCTCGCCGGCATCGCCTTTGCCGTCGGCATGGTCGTCGACGCGGCGATCGTCGTGCTTGAGAACATTTTCCGGCTGCGCCAGCAAGGCATGCCCCCGAAAGAAGCCGCCTATAACGGCGCACAACAAGTGTGGGGCGCCATTTTTGTTTCCGCGCTGACGACCGTTCTCGTCTTCATGCCCATTCTCGTTATGGAGCTGGAAGTCGGTCAGCTTTTCCGCGACATCGCCGTCGCAATTTCCGTCGCCGTATTGCTGTCGCTATTGGTTGCGGTCACCTTGATCCCGGCGCTTGCCAATTGGCTGCTGAAAACGATTCCAGACCCTGAAAGCCGACGCATCCCGCCGCTGGATATTTTTGCGCGGCGTTTTGTCGCCGTTTTCGTCAAGGCGGCGCGGCGTGTGCTGCATCGCAAGGGCCGGGCCATCGGTCTCGTGGCCGGCATTTGCGGAACTGCGCTCATGGCCACCTTCCTTTTGCTGCCGAAATTGGAATATTTGCCCGAGGGTAACCGCAATTTGCTTTTTGGCATCATGCTGCCGCCGCCCGGCTACAACCTCGACACCATGACGGAGATTGCGGCACGCATCGAAACGCTGACGCGCCCGCTTTGGAGCACGCGCCGGGCGAACGAGCGGGCCTCGGCAAAAATGCTGGAGAAAACCCCCGCGGCCTTGCCCGCGGAAGCACCGGATGCGGCGCGGGAAAAGACAGCCGGGAAAACACCGGCCGCGCCGCCGGAAGCGCCACCCGGCGCCCCGCCTGGGGCAAAAGGGGCCGACGATTTGCCTCTGATGCGGGATTTCTTCTTTGTTGCCATGCGGGCGCAGACCTTCCTGGCCGTCATTAGCGAGGAGCCGAGCCGGGTGCGCGAATTGATGCCGGTGCTGCAACGGCCGATGTTTATGGAACCGGGCACCTTCGGGCTGGTCACCCAGCCTTCCCTGTTTGGCCGCGGCATCAGCGGCGGACGATCCATCAATCTCGATATTTCCGGACCGGACCTCGACCAAATTCTTGCCGTCGCCAGCCAGGCCGCCGGCCTCGTCCTGCAGGCCCTGCCGATGCATGAGGGAAACCAGTTCCGTCCCATCCCAGGCCTTGAGCAAGGCGCGCCGGAAGTGCGCCTCTACCCAGACGCCGTGCGTCTTGCCGATAGCGGCCTGACCACGCGCGACCTTGGCATGACGATCGATGCCTTCAACGACGGGTTGCGCATCGCCGAGGTAACCGTCGAGGGCCGGCGCATCGACCTTATGCTGAAAGGCCCGGAGAACATCGTTTCCCAGACCCAGGGCATTCGAAATTTGCCGGTCGTGACGGCGTCGGGCTTGATTTTACCGGCGAATTCGCTCGCCAATATCGAGATCACGTCCGGCCCAACCGAAATTCGCCACCTGGAGCGCAACCGCACAATCACCCTGGAAATCCGGCCGACGCCTTACCTGCCACTTGAGGCCGCATTGGAAACCCTGAAAGAAAAGGTCATCGACAAATTGCGCGCACAAGGCTTGCCGAAAGGCATCAAGCTTGGCCTCTCCGGTACGGCAGACGAATTGACGCAAACCTGGGATGCCATGTCGTGGGACCTGCTGCTTGCCGTGGCGATCGTTTATCTGGTGATGGCGGTTTTGTTCGAAAGCTTCCTATACCCGCTCCTGATCATCTTCTCGGTGCCGCTGGCAACGGCGGGCGGCGTGTTGGGTCTCGCTTTTCTCAATCTCTTTACCTATCAAGCGCTCGACATGCTGACATTGCTTGGCTTCGTTATTTTGATCGGCATCGTCGTCAACAACGCGATCCTACTGGTCCATCAAACGCTGCACCACCAGCGCGTAGAGGGGATGCGCCCGAACCACGCCATCTTGCACGCAACCCGAAACCGCATTCGGCCTATCTTCATGTCGACGCTGACCTCCGTTTTCGGAATGCTGCCGCTGGTGCTTTTCCCGGGCGCAGGCTCGGAACTTTACCGCGGGCTGGGCTCGGTCGTACTGGGCGGCCTTTCGCTTTCGGCCGTGCTGACGCTGGCGATCATTCCACCCCTTTTGGCCCTTACGGGGCGCGACGAAAGAAAGCCCCCACAAGGGTGATCTATTTGGAATTCAAAGAGAAAAGACTTGGCAGGCACGAAGAATTGCCGTACTTACAGCGCAACTTTGCTTAATCAATAAACGAAAATATTTTTGTGCCTAATTTTTAGACACAATTTCGGGGGGAACCGGAGCGCCAGCCACTGGCCTCCACCCGGAAAAAAAGGCTAACGGATTAATTTCCTTAATCTTTTTTCTGGATAGCACGACCCAGGCCAAATGGCATGGGTTTTGCGACTGCGTAAGCGAACGCCGGTAGGCAAACGTTTGCGCGCCGATCACGTTTGACGACATCGCTTGGAAGGAATTGGAAACATGAACAAAAAAAATCTTATCGCATTGACGGCTCTCTGCATGGCTACCGCTTCTGGCGCCGCCATCGCGCAGGAAGACGCAGCCCCCGCAGCCATGGAAGAGACGAAAGCCTACAGTCTCTCCGCGAACGTTGCCCTCACCTCGGAATATTTCTTCCGCGGCCTTTCCCAGACCGACGGCTCGCCGACGATTCAAGGCGGCTTCGATGCAGGCTATGATCTGGATGGTCCGGTCGATCTGTATCTCGGCGTCTGGGGCTCCGGCGTGAACTTTCAAGGGCCGACCGCGGGCGACGACGCCACGACCGAGTTTGACATCTATGGCGGCGTGACCGGCGAAGTCAAAGGCATCTCCTGGGACGCGGGCTTTATCTGGTACACCTATCCCGGCGCCGACAGCACCCTGAACTATGACTTCATCGAAGGCGCTTTCAGCCTCGGCTACGATTTCGGCCCCTATGCGGTTTCCGCCGGCCTGAATTATTCGCCGGAATATTTCGGTGACAGCGGCGATGCCGTTTACGTGTCGGGCGGTGTGGATGTGCCCCTGCCGGAAGGCTTTGGGCTTGGCATTCACGTCGGACATCAGAGCATCGACAAGAATGCCAATTTCGGTACGCCGGATTATTTGGACTGGAGCGTGTCGATCTCGAAAGAATTTGAAGGCTTTGGCTTCAGCCTTGCCTACATCGACACCGATCTCTCGACCGGAGAATGCAACGACGTCTGCGACACGAAAGTCGTTGGGACAATCTCCAAAGAGTTTTAATTCCAAGGAGTTTTAATCGCCTTAAGGTTTGGACTCCTTCCAGCGAAGCCCCGCCACCCCACAGGGTGGCGGGGTTTTCGCCGCCATTTTCCCGCCTTTAAAAACCAATAAATTCTGTGAATTCGGAAGCCGGCGCACGCTCCGTCTCCAGCCGGTTCTCGGGTGCACCCTCATCCAGATAACCTAGCGACATCCCGCAAATCACAGCCTCGTCTTGAGGAATGTGCAGATGCTTGCGAACGATCCGGTGATAGGAGGGCCATGCCGCCTGCGGACAGGAATGCAGCCCCTTTTCCCGCGCCACCAGCATGATGTTCTCGATGAACATGCCGTAATCGAGCCAACTGCCGATCTCGAGATGTTTGTCGATCGTAAAGAACAGCCCAACGGGCGCCCCGAAAAATTCGTAGTTGCGCCCCTGCTGGGCCCGCATGCCTTCCCTGTTTTCCCGGGCTAATCCGAGAATGCTATATAGGTCGAGCCCAATTTTCTTCCGCCGCGAAAGATAGGGCTCGTCCCATTCGTCCGGATAATATTTGTATTCCGGCACATGGGCTTCGTTCTCGGTTTCGCGGCAATGAAGCGTTTCCTGCGTCAGCGCTTCTTTTACGCCGCCGGTCACCACATAGACCTTCCAGGGCTGCATGTTCGTCCCACTCGGCGCGCGGGCCGAAAGATCCAAAATCTCGGCGATCGTTTCCTTTGCAACCGACGTCGTAAGAAAAGCACGGGCAGAACGCCGGCTCAAAATTGCTTCGATCACGTCCATCTTTGGGGAACCTCGTTCTGTTTCTAGGAAGATGGCTTCCCTGCCGGCAAGCGGCGAGCAATCGCTATGCCCGCCACCAGCGCCACCAGGAAAAGAACCGCCTTCGGTGCCCCATAGGCCAAGGCCGCGATGGCCGGGCCGGGACAGAACCCGACAAGCCCCCAGCCCACGCCAAAAAGCACGGCGCCAAGAACCAGGCGCCGATCAATCGTCCGCAGGCTGGAAAGCGCGAACGTGCCTTCAAAAACCGGGCGCGGCAGTTTTAGGATGAAACGAAAGCTTATCAGCGAAACCAGAACGGCGCCAAAGAGCACGAAGGCCAGGCTTGGGTCCCAATTGCCGGTAATGTCAAGGAAGGCCAGCACCTTCGCCGGATTGACCATCTGGGAAAGCGCAAGCCCAAAACCGAAAACCACACCCGCAAGAAGGGCGGCAAAACGTTTTTCCATTTTACCCTCCCAACACGTGACGGACGAAGGTGACGGTCAGGACCGCCGTCCCGAAGAAAGCCGCCGTCGCCGCGATCGAGCGCGGGCTCAAACGGCCGATCCCGCAAACGCCATGGCCGCTGGTGCAGCCGCTGCCAAGCCAGGTCCCGATTCCGACCAGCAGGCCGCCAAGAACCACGATGGGGAGGCTGGCATCGATGGCGATGCCCTGCCCCTCCGGCCCAAGCCAGCGGAAAAGCGCGGCGCCAAGCACCAGCCCGCCAAGGAAAAGCACGCGCCAATCCACGTCCCCTTTCGTTGGCGGCAGCAAGCGGCCACGAATGCCGCTGACGCCGGCGATTTTGCCGTTCAGCCAAAGCAGCAGCGCCGCGGCGGCGCCGATCATGAGCCCTCCGGCAAAGGCCGAAAGGGGCGTAAAATTCTCCATCGGATGCCTCCGAAGTGTGGAACCCTACCTCGTTTATGGTCCCGGGGAGATGGGGATGCAAGCCCACCATGGCCCCTGCGCGATCCTTCCCTTAGAGTAACGGGCGACACGCTGTGG
Organism: Alphaproteobacteria bacterium; assembly: GCA_021776275.1. GTDB lineage: Bacteria > Pseudomonadota > Alphaproteobacteria. Next base: position 13,872 of record JAJFGH010000045.1, read on the forward strand.
CTGCGCGGGAATGCCTAAACGCCGATGAACATCTTCTTCTTCGCCATCGTCCTCCTGTCCTTTCTGGTTGCCGCCTGGCAGGAAGTGCACTGGCTGCCCGCGTCGGCGGATGCGCTATCTCCCATGGCCGGCCTTGCCGCCGGCATGGTCGAAAAGGCCGCCGGCGCGGTGACCCTTTCCCTTGGCCTTGTCGGCGTCATAGCCCTTTTCCTCGGCCTGATGAAGGTCGCCGAGGAAGGGGGGCTGCTTACCATCATCGCGCGTACGGTGCGGCCCCTGATGATCCGCCTTTTTCCCGACGTGCCGGCCCACCACCCGGCGATGGGGGCGATGATCCTGAACATGTCGGCAAACGCGTTGGGCCTTGGCAACGCCGCCACCCCCTTTGGCATTCGCGCCATGCAGGAACTGGACAAGCTCAACCCCCACAAGGGCACGGCGACGAACGCCATGGCGCTTTTCCTCGCCATCAACACGTCAAGCGTGACGCTTCTGCCAACCGGCGTGATTGCCCTTCGCGCCGCCGCAGGCTCGACCGACCCAGCCGGTATTTTGCCAACAACCCTGGTGGCGACCATCTGCTCGACGACAATTGCCATTCTGGCGGCAAAGCTCTACCAGCGCTTTTCCACAATCCCGGCACCGACGGCCCTGCAAGAGACGGCATCCGAAGCCAGGCCTGAGACAACGCCTGAGGCCACCCCCGAAGCGTTGCCGGAAATCCCCCTGGAAACGGGCGATGA
>JAJFGH010000046.1 GCA_021776275.1 Alphaproteobacteria bacterium
CCTTGGCCAGCCCCACATAGGCCTCCGTCGCCGCGCGCGCGCGCAGATTCGTATAGCGGTCAAATTCTGGGAAAAGCGTCAGCCGGGCGCCTTTTGGCTGCTTGCCGTCCAAATATTTTCCGGAAAGCACCCCGAATGCCATCGGCGAATAGGGCAGCAAACCGCACTCCTCGCGGATCGCAATTTCCGAAAGCCCCACCTCGAACGTCCGGTTCAAAAGATTGTAGGGGTTTTGAATGCTGGCCATGCGCGGCAGGCCCTTCGCCTCGGCAAGCTGCAAATAGCGCATGACCCCCCACGGCGTTTCGTTGGAAACGCCGACGGCACGCAGCTTGCCGGCGCGCACGAGATCGTCCAGCACCGCCAGAGTTTCTTCAAGAGGCACGCAATCTTCCTCAACATGGGCATAGCCAAGCTTGCCGAAGATGTTCGTGCTTCGATCCGGCCAGTGCAGTTGGTAAAGGTCGATGCAATCCGTCGAAAGCCGGCGGAGGCTTGCTTCCACCGCCGCTTCGATGTTTTGGCGATCCAGGCAATGGGTGCCGCCGCGCACATAGGAAAACCGCGCCTGGCCGACAACTTTTGTCGCCAATACGACCCGGTCCCGGTTTTTCCGCGCCTTCAGCCAATTGCCGATATAGGTTTCCGTCCGGCCATAGGTTTCGGCCCGTGGCGGCACCGGATACATCTCCGCCGTATCGATGAAATTGACGCCCCGGTCCAAGGCCAGATCAAGCTGCGCGTGGGCTTCTTTTTCCGAGTTTTGCTCGCCCCATGTCATCGTGCCGAGGCAAAGGCAGCTTACTTGGATTCCGGAACGGCCAAGTTTGCGTTTTTCCACGCTGGCGGTCCTTTCCCGGCCTAAAGAATGTCGAGGACGTTTTCCGGCGGGCGGCCGAGGGCGGCGCGATTGTTGGCGACGACGATGGGCCGCTCGATCAATTTCGGATGCTTCACCATGGCGGCAATCAGGCCGTCTGCATCCAGCTCCAGCTCCGCAATCGCCTTATATTCGGCCTCTTTCTTCCGGATCAGCGCCTCCGGCCGAAGCCCCAAAAGCTGCAACAGCCGGCGAAGCTCTGCCGCCGTAGGCGGCGTCTTCAGATAGTCGATGACGATGGGCTGGATCCCGCGTTCGCGCAAAAGCGCGAGGGTTGCACGTGATTTACTGCACCGGGAATTGTGGTAGATTGTGACGGACATGCGCACTCCTTTGATCTCCCGCGTTTATAGCGCGATCCACGGCATCGGGCGACGGTTTCCCTGCAGGGCAGCCGTTTTCTTGCTGTTTGCCCTGTGGCTCGCAAGCCCCGAGGCCATCGCCGCGGAAACCGGCGCCGCAAGCCCGGCGGTCACGCCGGAAGCGGCGGAGAACTTGCTGCAGACCCTGGAAGACAAGGTGGCGCGCGAGCGCCTTTTGGAACAATTGCGCGCCCTTGTCGCCGCTTCGAAAGAAGAGGCCGCGGAAACGCCGCAGGAAGGCCTCGGCACACGGGTCACGGCGCTTTTGGTTGCGCAAATTCAGGCCGTCGGCGCCGACCTTCAGAAAACCATGACCGTTCTCGCAGACGCGCCCAAGATGGTGGATTGGGCGCGGACGCAAATCGCCGACGACGCGGCGCGACAACGCTGGCTTGGCGTCTTGTTGTGGCTGGTGCTGGTGTTGGGCGCAGCCCTTGCCGCCGAATGGCTGGCCCGCATTCTGCTTTCCCGCCCGCGCGCCTCCGTCGAAGACCGCGTCACGGAAAGCGGCGTCCTTCGTGGCGCCTTGCTGTTGATGCGAACCCTGCTCGACCTTCTGCCGATTGCCGCCTTCGCGGCGGGGGCCTATGGCATGCTGCCCTTGACCGGCGCCGAAGGCGAGGTCCGCCTCGTCGTGATGATCCTGATCAACGCAAACCTGCTGGCCCGCGCCATCCTGGCCGCCGCGCGCATGCTGCTCGTGCCCTATGTCCGCTCGCTTCGCCTGCTGCCGCTCACGGATGCGACGGCGCGCTATATTTACGTGTGGGTCCGGCGTTTCACCCACGTTGCCGTCTATGGCTTCTTTCTCCTGGCCGCCGCCCTGGAACTTGGCCTCCTGCCGGCGGGCCATGCCGGCCTTTCCAAGGCCGTCGGCCTGGTCCTGGCAACGATGGCCATTATTCTGGTGCTCCAGAACCGCCGGGACGTTGCCAATTGGCTGCAGCATAGCGGCCAGGCCTTCGCCAAAAAAGACACGTCTTTTAAGGGCTTACGCAACCATTTCGCCAATGTCTGGCAGGTGCCCGCGATCCTTTACGTCCTTGTCGCGTTCGGCATCTGGGCCCTCGAAATCGAAAACGGTTTCACGTTCATCCTGCGGGCGACCCTGCTTTCGATCGGCATCTTGCTGGCCGCCTGGGGGTTGCTTGCGGTGCTGCACCGCCTGATCGACCGCACCTTCCTGGTAAGCGAACATTTGAAAGCCGACGTGCCCGGTCTTGAAGAGCGCGCCAACCGCTATTTCGCCGTGTTGCATTACGTCGCCCGTTACGCCGTCTTGATCCTTGCGACGCTGGCCTTGCTCGAAGCTTGGGGGCTCAACATTTCTTCCTGGATCGCCACCGATATGGGCAAGCACGCCATCGCCTCTTTTCTGACAATTGGCCTGGTTGTCTTTGGCGCCATCTTGTTGTCGGAAATCGTTACCTCTTTTGTCGAACGCCAATTGGGAAAATCCGAAGACAAGGACGCAGCGGCGAAGGCCCGCACGTTGACGCTGCTGCCGCTTTTTCGGATGACCGTCCTCATCGTCATCACGATCGTTGCGACGATGGTTGTGCTTTCCGAACTTGGCCTCGACATCGCGCCGCTGATCGCCGGCGCCGGCGTTGTCGGCCTCGCCATCGGTTTCGGCGCCCAAACCCTGGTCAAGGACATCATCACCGGGCTGTTCATCTTGCTGGAAGATCAAATCGCCGTCGGCGACGTGGTCCAGGTCGGCTCCCATGCCGGCCTTGTCGAGCGACTTTCCATTCGAAGCCTGCGGCTTCGCGACCTTGGCGGCAACGTCCACACGATTCCCTTCAGCTCCGTCGAAACCGTCCTCAACATGACGAAAGAGTTTTCCTACGCGCTCTTTGAAATCGGCATCGCTTATCGAGAGGATGTGGACGCCGTCATTCCGGTGCTGGAAGAGCTCGGCAGCGAGATCCAGGCAGACCCCGATTTCGCCGACCGGATTCTCGCGCCGCTTGAGGTGTTGGGACTGGACAGCTTTGACGATTCCGCCGTCGTCATCAAAGCCCGCATGATGACGAAGCCCCTGCAGCAATGGGGCATAAAACGCGAATTCAACCGCCGCATGAAGCGCCGCTTCGACGAGCTTGGGATCGAAATTCCCTTCCCCCATCGCACCGTCTATCAAGGCGACGCGACGGCCGTCTTCAAAGGGCTTGCGGATACACCCAAGACCTCTACGGCAAAACCGCAAACGGGCAAACGCGGGGGCGGCCGCGGCGGCAAGTCCGACGACGCGGACGGCGACTATTAAGCGGCCCTTATCCGTCCTCCTCCAACAATGCCTCCAACGCCGCCGGACTTTCCGCCTGCAGCACGTCTCGGGAAATGTCATAGGGAAACCCGGCGCGACCAAGGGCGGCCAGGTCGCGCTGGAAGCGTTCCACCCGCGCGTCCGGCGCCCGGAAGGGCCCCAATCGGCGGCGGCGCACATAGGCGACCGCGGCGGCCAGATCCGGGCGTTCCGCCCCTTCGCGCAGGCTTTCCAGCGCGCCTTCGATCACGTCCGCGGCCACGCCCTTTTCCCGAAGCTTGCCCTGGATCTGACGAATGGCGGCGCCGCGGCGGTGCAGCTGCGCCACCTTCGTATCGGCATAACGGCGATCGTCCAGCAGGCCCGAACGCTGATAGCGGACAATCAGATCTTCGACCCATTGCACGCCCTCTTCCACATCGGTGCCGTGAAAAAGAGCCGAACGGCGCACCTTGCTCATCAGCACGCGGCGGAAATTGGCCGCCGACGTCGCGTAACGCTCAAGGTAGAAAAGGCCGGCATTCTCTAGATAGCCGGGCGTAATGCGGCGCGGGCTGCGCCTGCCCATCTTCGCCTTTGCGGCTGGGTTTTCCTTTTTCGGATCTCGCACCATTGCCGCCAAGCATGCCACGCGACCCCGCCAACCCGCCAGTCCGTCGTTTCCATCAGCCTTTCCTTGCGGCACGGCCCGTCCCTTCTTAAGCTTGGGCCTCGAAATTTTTAAGAAAGCCGATCCATGCCCTTTGAAACGCGCCTTTCCGGACCCGTGAATTGGCTTGGCCTGCAGACGCTTTGCGCCCGCGAGACCCAGCGTTTCTTGAAAGTTTATGCGCAAACGATTGTGGCGCCCGTCGTCACGGCGCTGATTTTCTTTGCCATCTTCACCCTGGCGCTCGGCCGAGAGAACGAGGTAGCGAGCGGGATGCCCTTCGCCCTCTTTCTCACCCCCGGCCTTGTCATGATGTCGATGATCCAAAACGCGTTCGCGAACACGTCGTCGTCCCTGATGATTGCGAAAATCCAGGGCAACATCGTCGACATTCTCATGCCGCCTTTAAGCCCCGCAGAGCTGACCATCGGCTATGCCCTTGGCGGCATGGCGCGGGGCATGCTGGTCGGCGTCGCCACGACCTTGGCCCTCGCCCCCTTCGTCGGACTTCACATCCACGCCCCCTTTTTCATCCTTTTTCATGGCATCGCGGCGTCGCTTTTGCTTGCGCTGCTCGGCACGATTTTCGGCATCTGGGCTGAAAAATTCGATCACATCGCGGCGGTCACGAATTTTATCATCATGCCGCTGGCCTTTCTTTCCGGCACGTTCTATTCGATCGACCGCCTGCCCGGCGCCTGGCAATGGCTGGCCAACGCCAATCCTTTTTTCTATGCCATCGACGGGTTTCGTTACGGCATGACCGGCCACGCCGATGGGCCCCTTGGCATCGGCCTGGCCGTGTTGACATTGATCAATCTGGGACTTCTTTTTCTCTGCTATTGGATGTTCAAGACGGGCTACAAGCTCAAACCCTGAGGCCGCGGAAATGGCCCGAAACGCCCTTTTTCTCCAAGGCTTGCGTTGACAGCAGGCGGGCAAGGCAAGATACTCCCGCCCTTCGTAAACTTGGAAAACGGAAAGGTCCCAGGCAAGGTGCTTCCTGGGGAAGGAAATGTGATTCCTGCTGTCCTGCCAACTTATGCGCCGGCCGATCTTGCCTTTGAACGCGGCGAAGGGGTTTACCTTTTCGATGCGGACGGGCGGCAATATCTAGATTTTGCCTCCGGCATCGGGGTCGATGCCCTTGGCCATGCCCACCCCCGGCTGGTGCGCGTCCTGCAGGAGCAGGCGGCGAAGCTTTGGCATTGCGCGAACCTTTACCGCATCCCCGATCAAGAACGGATGGCCGAGCGGCTGGTCGCGGCGAGCTTTGCCGACAGCGTCTTTTTCTGCAATTCCGGCGCGGAAGCCGTCGAATGCGGCCTGAAGATGGCGCGGCGCTACCACCACGCCAATGGCGCGCCTGAACGCTATCGCATCCTCGGCTTCGAGGGCGCCTTTCACGGCCGCACCCTGGCGACGATTGCCGCCGGCGGCCAGGCGAAGCATCTGGAAGGTTTCGGGCCGCCCATGGACGGCTTCGACCACGTGCCTTTTCAAAATATAAACGCGCTTCGGGCCGCGATCGGGCCGGAAACGGCTGCCATCCTGGTCGAGCCGGTTCAGGGCGAAAGTGGCATCCGGGCGATCGACGCGGACAATTTGCAACGCTTGCGCAAGACCGCCGATGAGTTCGGGCTGCTGCTTTTCTTCGACGAGGTCCAATGCGGCATGGGCCGGACCGGCAAGCTGTTCGCCCATGAATGGGCCGGCGTCACCCCGGACATCCTCGCCACGGCAAAAGGCCTTGGCGGCGGATTCCCCATTGGCGCCTGCCTCGCGAACGAACGCGCCGCCGCCGCCATGACGCCAGGCAGCCATGGCAGCACCTTCGGCGGCAATCCGCTGGCAATGGCCGTGGCCAACGCGGTTCTCGACGTGCTGCTTGAAGAGGGCTTCCTCGCCCATGTGCAGGCCATGGGAAACGCCTTAAAGGCGCGCCTTGAAGAAGTCGTCGCGGCGGCGCCGAACGTCTTTACGGAAGTTCGGAGCGCCGGGCTGATGATCGGTCTCAAAGCCGTGCCGCCGTGCCGCGATCTGGTGGAGCGTCTCCGCCGCGAAGGGTTGCTGACCGTTGCCGCCGGTGACAACGTCGTGCGCATGTTGCCGCCGCTTATCATCGAAGAAGCCCATGTCGAGGAGGCGGCGAGCCTGCTTGCGCGTGTCGCCGCGGAGGTTGCATGAGCACGCTTCGCCATTTCCTGGACTTCCAGCAGCTCGAAGGCACGGCCCTTCGCGACATTCTCGATCGGGCAACGGCCTACAAGAACGGTGCGAAGGCGCCTTCCCTTGCGGGCAAGACCTTGGCGCTTGTGTTCGAGAAGCCCTCCACGCGCACGCGCATTTCTTTCGAGGTCGGCATGCAGGCCATGGACGGCAAAACCGTGAACCTTACCCAGGGGGATTCGCAGCTTGGCCGCGGCGAAACGATCGCCGACACCGCCCGGGTGCTGTCACGCTATGTGGATGTCATCATGCTGCGCACGTCGGAGGAGAAAAACCTTCTCGAAATGGCGGAGCATGCCACGGTGCCCGTTATCAACGGCCTGACCGATGCAAGCCATCCCTGCCAATTGATGGCGGACGTCATGACCTTCGAGGAGCATCGCGGGCCCATCGGCAAAAAACGGATCGCCTGGTGCGGAGACGGCAACAACGTCGCCAGCACCTGGATACAGGCCAGCGCCCGGTTTGGCTTTGAGCTTCGCCTCGCCTGCCCGCCCTCGCGGCAACCGGCGCAAGCCCTGCTCGATTGGGCGGCAAAAGCGGGCGGACAAATTTCCGCCTTCGACGACCCGCTCACTGCGGTTGCGGATGCAGATTGCATTGTAACGGACACCTGGTTTTCGATGGGCCAGTCAAATGGCGATGGGACGCGGCAATTGCTGGGCCCCTATCAGGTGAACGACGCCGTGATGCAAGCGGCAAAGAAGGATGCCATTTTCATGCACTGCCTGCCGGCGCACCGCGGCGAGGAGGTCACGGCTTCCGTCATCGACGGGCCGCAATCCGTCGTCTGGGACGAGGCGGAGAATCGCCTGCACGCCCAAAAGGGCATTCTTTCCTGGTGCCTGACATAAGGAGGGTTC
>JAJFGH010000047.1 GCA_021776275.1 Alphaproteobacteria bacterium
CCGCCGGCGATTGCACCAAAGAAGCGCGCTGGTTATCCAGCCCGCGCCTTTCATCCGGAAAAACGCCTCCCCCGGATCGAAATCGTAAGGGTGGAAATAGGTCCAAAGGGCCGCGTCGGCCGGTGCCCGCGCGATGCAGGCGCGCACGACCCAACCGGGCAGATAGCGCAAATAAATTCCGCCAAGATAGGGAAGCACAAGCGGTCCCAACTGCGCCACCGGCGCCGGCAATTCCAACAGACCGTTCGGCCAGAAGAACGGCGACGCCGGGGCGTCCGAAAAGCCGAAAAGCGGGCTCGGCGCCGGCAGCACGCTGGAAGAATAGGTAAACCCCGCGTCGCGCAGCACGTCCAACGCCCATTGCGCATCCTGGGTCAGCGAAAAAACCGGCGCGCGAAAGCCCGTGACGGCCTTGCCGGTCAGATCTTCCAGCAAGCGCTTGCCCGCCACCGTCTCCGCCTGAAATTTTTCGCGCGTCTGTTGCGGCAGCGGCACATGGTCGAAGGAATGAAAGGCAATCTCGTGGCCCTGCTCCGCGATGTCCCGGATCAGATCGGGCGCCGCCTTTGCCGCCGCGCCGACGACGAAGACCGTCCCCCGCACGCCCCAGGCTTCCAGCCCGGCAAGCACGCGCCGGGTCACCTCCGGGTAGCGCCTCGGGTGGCGGCCGTCGGGCCGATGGTCTTCGAGATCGAACGTAAAGGTCAGGCGCGGTTGGGGCATCGCTTATGCCTTTGAATATTTTCCCCGGAAATAGGCCTGGAAGACGGCGTTGGGCAGGAAGCGCATCGCGTTGTTGCGAAAGCATTCCCGGTGCCGGCTCCGCGGTACATACCATCTTGCCGCACTTCGCGTCGCCGGTTGAATTTTGGAAATGACCGGGCGAATCGCGGCTTCGTAACGCTGAAATGCCGCCTCCGGCGGCAGATCGATCAAGGCTTTCACCAATTGCGTCGCGCCGTTGAAGGCGGCGGCAGCGCCGCGCCCGGAAAAAAGCGTCAGGCAATGAGCGGCATCGCCGACGACTGCCACCCGGCCTTCGTGCCAGCTGGGCATTTCGATCTGGGAAAGCGAGTCCATGTAAATCCCGCCATTCTTGGGACAATGGTCAACGATGCTTTTGACAAAATCCGACGTGCCGCGAAACGCTTCTTGCAGCTTGGCGGCGCGGCTTTCCGGCGGCGGCACGGTTTCTTCTTCCGACGCCCAGACGAAAACGCCACCAAGGCCGCCTTCCCTTGTCGTGAAAAGGGCGAGGTAGCGGTTTGTCTCCATGTGGGTTTCGAATTTTTGGGCCAGCCCAATAAAATTCGGAAGGCGGGCGGCGGCCACGCAAAGGCCCAACCGGTGGCGGCGGATTTTCTCCGGTGGAAAGCTTAGCTCGCGCACGCCCGAATGCAGGCCATCGGCGCCGATGACGGCGTCGAAGGCCTCGGAACGGCCGTCGCTGAAGGTGACGTCCACGCCATCGGACCGCTGCGCCATTTCGACGGCGCGCAGCCCGCAGCGAATGTCGGCCACCTCGCGCGCCGCTTCGAAAAGCACCGCTTCCAAATCGTCCCGGGTCAATTGCAGAATGTCGAGGCCGCGAAAAAGATCTTCGTAATCGAGCGCCAGCAGGCAACGCCCCGACGGATCGTGATAGCTCGACCGGGTGATGCCGATGCGCCGTTCCTGCAGCGCCGGCATCAGGCCAAGCGCCTCGGCGGAATGGTAGGCGTCATGGGAAAGGGAGATGAGAAACCCATCGGCGCGCACGCTTGGCGCACGCTCGACCACGGTGGGGCGAAAGCCCGCTTTCGCAAGCCAAAGCGCCGCGGTCAACCCCGCCACGCCGGCGCCGGAAATAAAGATTTTGCTGTTTTTTTCCACCTGGCCTCGCCTTCCCCTGCCCTGCAATGCCTTGATTTCCGCCGCTTTTTCCAAGGCCTTCGCGGCAGCGACGCCCATTCATAGCAAGGGGGCGGCGCAAGCGCACTTTTTCCGAGACGCGGGCTCTTAAAAAAAATTACCCTCATGGTCTCATCTCTTGGCTGGGGGGCTAAAACATGCTGCGCCTGATCTATGCCGCCTATGGGGCGGCCGCCTATCTCACCTTCTTTGCCGCCTTTCTCTATGCCATCGGCTTCGTCGGCAATCTGGTCGTCCCGAAGGGGATCGACACCGGGGCGGCGGTACCCCTTGCCGAGGCGCTGATCGTCAATCTGGCGCTGCTGGGGCTGTTCGCCGTTCAGCACAGCGTCATGGCGCGGCCCGGCTTCAAACGCTGGTGGACGCAATTCGTGCCGCACCCGATCGAGCGCAGCACCTATGTGCTGCTCTCAAGCCTGGCGTTGCTGCTGCTTTATTGGCAGTGGCGGCCCATTGGCGGAACGGTCTGGAGCGTAACCGGCCCGGGCGAAATTGCGCTTTGGGCGGGCTTTGCCGTCGGCTGGGGGATTGTGCTGCTTTCCACCCTGATGATCGGCCATTTCGAATTGTTCGGCCTGAAGCAGGTCTATCTGAATTTCAAGAATCTGGAGCCCAAGACGCCCCATTTCACCATGCCCGGTTTTTACAAATTGGTGCGCCACCCGATCATGGTGGGCTTCATCGTCGCTTTCTGGGCCACGCCGGAGATGAGCGCCGGCCATCTTCTCTTCGCACTCGGCACGACGGGCTACATCCTGATCGCGCTGCAAATCGAAGAACGCGATTTGATCGCCTTCTTCGGCGAACGCTACCGGCAATACCGCAAAGACGTGCCGATGCTGGTGCCGTTCCTGAAAGGCGGCGGGCGGAAAGATTAAAGGGGAAATGGGGTAAGGAAAATGGTGCCCAGGGGCGGATTTGAACCACCGACACGCGGATTTTCAGTCCGCTGCTCTACCAACTGAGCTACCTGGGCATTGAGGGCCGTAAAAATTAGCCTGCGGCGGCGCTTATAGGGGAAAAACGCCCTTCCTGTCCAGCCGGGCCGCCCGAAGCCTTACCTGGCGTCGTCGTCGTCCTCGCCCGAACCTTCGATGACCTGTGGGCGTTCTTCCGTCGGAATGCGGTATTTGCCGTCGAGCCAGCGGCCCAAATCCTGGTCGGCGCAGGCCTGCGAACAAAAAGGCCGGTATTCCGCCACCACCGGTTTCGGGCAAACCTGGCAGGAAACGGTTTTCTTATGGCCCATAACCCAACCCTTTGAGAAGCGCGCCGGTTTCGAAAAGAGGCAACCCGACGACATTGGAATAAGAGCCTTGCAAATGCCGCACGTAAAGGGCGGCGACGCCCTGAATGGCATAGGCGCCGGCCTTTCCTTGCCATTCGCCGCTTTCGAGATAGGCCTGGATTTCGCGTTCCTCCAGCCGCTTGAAGGCAAGGCGCGTCGTCACCAGGCGGCTTCGGCTCACGCCCCCCGGCGCGATCACGCAAACGCCGCCATAGACCCGGTGGCTTTTGCCGGAAAGAAGGCGCAGGCAAGCCTCGGCGTCGTCCCGGTCGCGGGGCTTGCCCAGCACCCGCCTGCCCACCGCGACGACCGTATCCGCCCCCAGCACGAAGGCGTCCCCATGGCGCGCGGCGACGCAGCCGGCTTTTGCTTCCGCCAGTCTTTGGGCCAGCGCCCCCGGCGCTTCGCCCGCAAGGGGCGTCTCGCTCACGGCGGCCGCCTCGATCACGTCGGCGGGCAGTCGGATCTGTTCCAGAAGCGCGCGTCGCCTCGGCGAGGCGGAGGCAAGCACAAGAGGGGGACGTCCGTCCATGGCTGGGGTCGCTATTTAAAGCGAAAGGTAATCCGACCTTTCGTCAGATCGTAAGGGGTCATCTCGACGGTGACCTTGTCGCCCGCCAGCACGCGAATGCGATGTTTCCGCATCTTGCCGGCCGTGTGGGCCAGCACCTCATGGCCGTTTTCCAGCAGAACGCGAAACATCGCGTTCGGCAGCAATTCGGCCACCGTGCCGGTGAATTCCAGAAGTTCTTCCTTCGCCATGTCGTCCTTTCGCGTTGTCGCGGCCCACGATGAATCTTCCCGACGGGCCCATAAGTCAAGGGATTTCTAGCGTTTTTGACAAAACCCCACGGGAACCCGCCTAGACTTCCGGCGCCATCATCGTCTGAAAACGCGCCTTGATGCGCGAAAGCAGCACATCGCGCACCTCGCGATAGACCTTCAGCCGTTCGTCGCGATTGCCATGCACATAGGAGGGATCCATCGTCTTCCAGAATTCGACCTCCGCCGCCATGGTGCGCGTCAATTCCACCGCCTTGTGCTGCGCTTCGGGAGAAAGCGAGATCACGACATCAAAATAGGTGTCTTCCAAATCCTCGAAAGCCTTTGCGCGGTGCTTGGCGATGTCGATCCCGATCTCGTCCATCACGGCGACCGCAAACGCATCGAGGTCGCCGGCGCGGACGCCGACCGAATCGACATAGACCCGGTCCCCGAATAAATGTTTCAAGATTCCTTCCGCCATCGGCGAACGGATGGCGTTGTTCGTACACGCAAACAGAACGCTGCCTGGAAGATCCCCCATCTACGTCCGCAAATGCAAAACGCAAACAAGGGTGAACAGGCGCCGCGCCGTGTTTTCGTCGATGGCGATTTTGTCGGCCAGGCGTTCGCGCAAAAGCTCGGCGCCTTCGTCGTGAAGCCCGCGCCGGCCCATGTCGATCGCCTCGATCTGGGTTGCCGTGGCCGATTGCTTGATCGCCGAAAAATAGCTGTCACAGATCGTGAAATAGTCGCGGATGAGCCTGCGAAAGGGCGACATCGAGAGGATGACGCTGGCAAGGGCCTTGCCCTCCGAATTCGCGCGGATGTCGAACACCAGGCTGCTTTCGACGATCGAAAGGTGCATATCGTAGGGGCCCGCCCCCTGGCCGGTGGGCGCGAAGTGGTTTTCTTCC
>JAJFGH010000048.1 GCA_021776275.1 Alphaproteobacteria bacterium
TTGAGCGGCGGGGTCGATTCGGCGACGGCGACGGCGCTGGCATTGGCGGACGGTTTCGCGGTCCATGCGCTTTCCTTCCGCTATGGCCAGCGCCACGTGCAGGAGATCGAGGCGGCGAAGAACGTGGCCGCCCAGCTTGGCGCGGCAGCGCATAAGATTCAGGAAATCGATCTTCGGCTCTTTGGCGGTTCGGCGTTGACGGACGCGATCGCGGTGCCGAAGGACCGCGCGGTGGAAGCGATGCCGGCGGAAATTCCCGTGACCTATGTACCGGCGCGCAACACGATTTTTCTTTCCTTTGCCCTGGCCTGGGCGGAGGTGTTGGCGGCCGAGGCGATTTTCATTGGTGTCAACGCGCTCGACTACAGCGGCTATCCGGATTGCCGGCCCGAATTCATCGCCGCGTTTGAACATTTGGCGACGCTGGCGACGAAGGCGGGCGTCGAAGGAAAACCGATTTCGATTTGCACGCCGTTGATTGCCTGCAGCAAGGCGGAGATCATAAAAAAAGGTGTGGCCCTCGGCGTCGATTACGGGCTGACACGAAGCTGCTATGACCCGGAACCTTCGGGCGCGGCCTGCGGGCGCTGCGATTCGTGTCAGCTTCGCCGCAGGGGGTTCGAGGAGGCAGGGCTTGCAGATCCGACGCCCTATGCGAACAAGAGCAAAACGCCATGAGCTACGCGGTAAAGGAAATTTACGGCACCCTTCAAGGGGAAGGCGCCCAGATCGGCCGCGCCGCCATTTTTCTGCGCTTTTCGGGCTGCAATTTGTGGTCGGGGATCGAGGCGGACCGGGCGTCGGCCGTGTGCCAATTTTGCGACACGGCGTTTGTCGGCATGGATGGCGAGGGCGGCGGGCGCTTTGCTGATGCGAACGCGCTTGCCCAGGCCGTGCGCCGCAAATGGGAACGCGTCCATGGAGACCGGGGCGCGCCTTTCGTCGTTTGCACCGGGGGCGAGCCGTTGCTGCAACTGGACGCGGCGCTGTTGGCGGCGCTGCATGGGGAAGGCTTTCGGGTGGCGGTCGAGACCAACGGCACCCAGGCGCCGCCCGCGGGCATCGACTGGCTCTGCGTCAGCCCGAAGGCGGGGGCGGCCTTGCGGGCCACCCAGGGGGACGAGTTGAAGCTCGTCTACCCCCAGGCAGCCGCCGCCCCGGAGACCTTCGAAGGTCTTGATTTTCAACATTTCTTTTTGCAGCCTCTGGACGGACCGGCGAAGGCGCGCCATACCGCCGAGGCGCTGGACTATTGCCTGCGCCATCCGCAATGGCGTTTGAGCCTGCAGGCGCATAAATTGCTCGGCTTGCCGTGATCGGTGCGGCGTTTAAGGGGCGGACCCCAAAAGGCGAAGATGGAAATCTACAAAAGTTTTACCTTCGAGGCGGCGCATCTTTTGCCGAACGTGCCGGAAGGCCATAAATGCGCGCGCCTTCATGGCCATTCCTTTCGGGTCGAGTTGCGCGTCGCCGGACCGCTTGGGGCGGAAAGCGGCTGGGTGATGGACTTTGCCGATCTTGAGGCGGCCTTCGCGCCGCTCCATGCCATCCTTGACCACCGCTATCTGAACGAGATCGAGGGGCTGGAAAATCCGACCAGCGAGGTGATCGCGCACTGGATCTGGGAACGGCTGAAACCGGCGCTTCCCAATCTGTCCGAGGTGGTTTTGCGGGAAACCTGCAGGGCCGGGGCCGTCTATCGGGGCGACGAAGGGGCGGGGTCCTAGCCGCGTCCGCGATAGGGGGCGCCGCCGGGTTCCGGCAGCCAGACGTCTTTCGGCGGCGGCCCGGACTGATAAAAAATATCGATCGGTATGCCGCCGCGCGGGAACCAATAGCCGGCCAGGCGAAGCCATGCGGGTTGAAGCGCCGCTTCCAATTTCTTGGCAATCGCCAGCGTGCAGGCCTCGTGAAAGCAGCGCGCGTTGCGAAAGGACGCCAGGTAAAGTTTCAGCGACTTGCTCTCGACGAGGCGTTTCGCCGGCACGTAGTCGAGGACGAAATGGGCAAAGTCCGGCTGGCCGGTGATCGGGCAAAGGGTTGTGAATTCGGGGCAGGTGAAGCGGACCAGATAGAGGCTGCCACTGTCCGCATTGGGTATGCTTTCCAGCACCGCCTCTTCCGGCGAGGCCGGCAGGGCCGTCTTTTCACCAAGTTGGGTGAGCGTCTCTTCGGAAGCCGTCGTCATCCTGGGTGCCGCCTTTCATTTTGCCGGCGAAGCTTAGCGTTTCCGCAAAGGGCCGCCAAGCCATGGCCTCTCGTCCCGTGTTTGAAAGGCCCTTTGTGGATAAGTGCCTATCGCCTTGATCTTTTTAAGAAAATTTTAACCACGGCCTATTGAGCATAAAATCCTATGAACGCCGGGGCGTGCACATCACCCTTCAAGGGCTTGCGATTCCTGAGCCGCCTTCGCAAGAAAAGCGTCGGCAAAGGCGTTGAGCGCGTTTCTTTCGATTGCGTCGCGAAGTCCGGCCATAACCTGCTGGTAGTAGTGAAGGTTGTGGGTGGTTAACAGCATGGCGCCCAGAATTTCGCCGGCCTTGGTCAGATGGTGGAGATAGGCGCGGGAATAATGGCTGCAGGCCGGGCAGGCGCAGGCCGGGTCCAGGGGGGCGGCGTCCTCGGCATGGCAGGCGTTTCGCAAATTCAGCTTTCCCTGCGACGTGAAGGCCTGACCGGTGCGGCCCGACCGGGTGGGCAGCACGCAATCGAACATGTCGACGCCGTTCGCTACCGCCGCCACGATGTCTTGCGGCGTGCCGACGCCCATCAAATAGCGAGGCGCTTCTTTTGGCAGATGGGGGACGGTGGCATCCAGCATGGCAAGGGTCTGTTCGCGCGCTTCGCCGACGGAAAGACCGCCGATGGCATAGCCGTCGAAGCCGATGTCGCAAAGACGTTTTGCCGATTCGCTCCGAAGGTCTGGAAAGACGCTGCCTTGCACGATTCCAAAAACGCCATAACCGTCGCGCTGCCGAAATGCTTCCTTCGAGCGTTCGGCCCACGCCATGGAAAGCCGCATCGATTTGGCGGCGTCTTCTTCCGTCGTTGGCCAGGCCGTGCATTCGTCCAGCACCATCGAAATATCCGCGTCGAGGAGGCGTTGAATGTCCATCGCACGCTCGGGGGTAAGGCGGTGGCGGGTGCCGTCGAGATGGGATTGGAAGGTGACGCCTTGCGCGTCGATCTGGCGCAGCTTGGCAAGCGACCACACCTGAAAACCGCCGGAATCCGTAAGGATTGGGCCGTCCCAATGCATGAAATGGTGGAGCCCGCCAAGGCGCGCGATCCGCTCCGCCCCCGGCCGCAGCATCAAATGATAGGTGTTGCCGAGCAGGATTTCCGCGCCGCTGGCGCGCACCATTTCCGGCGTCATCGCCTTCACGGTGGCCGCCGTGCCCACCGGCATGAAGGCCGGTGTGCGGATGGCGCCATGGGCGGTTTCAAGGCGCCCGCACCGGCCTTTGCCCGAAACGGCTAGGACTTCGAATCGCATCGCTTCGTCTCCGGCGTCAGCAAGCAACAATCCCCATAGGAAAAGAAGCGATAGCCTTCCCGGATCGCATGGGCGTACGCCTTTTGCATGCGGTCCCTTCCAGCAAAGGCGCAAACCAGCACGAAAAGGGTCGAGCGGGGAAGGTGAAAATTCGTCAGCAGCAAATCCGCGACCTGAAATTTGTAGCCGGGCTTGATGAAAAGCGAGGTTTCGCCCGTAAAAGGCTTCAGGCATCCGTCCGCCGCCGCCGTTTCAAGCAGGCGCAGCGACGTGGTTCCCACCGGGATGACGCGCCCGCCCTCGTCCCGGGTTTTTGCAATGGCATCGACCGTGTCTCTGGAAAGCGTCCCCCATTCCGCATGCATGCGATGTTCGGCCAAATCCTCGCTGGCAACGGGCAGGAAGGTGCCGGCGCCGACATGGAGCGTCAGCGTCGTCTTGCGGATGCCGCGCGCCGCCAGGGCAGCCAGCAAGGCTTCCGTATAGTGCAGGCCCGCGGTGGGGGCCGCCACGGCACCGGGGGTTTTTGCGAAGATCGTCTGGTAGTCTTCGCGGTCCTTCCCGTCCGATCCATCTTCACGATGCAAATAAGGCGGCAGCGGCAGTCGGCCGATGCGTTCGAGAACGGCCAAAAGAGCCGCGCCGCCATGGCTCAATTGCAGGCAAACTTCGCCGCCCTCGCGCCTTTCCAGAACTTCCGCCGAAAGGCCTTCGGCAAAATCCAGGCAATCGCCCGGCTTTAATTTTCGCGCCGGCCGCGCGAAGGCGAGCCACCGGTCCGCCGCCAGCGCCTTGTGGAGCGTCGCTTCGATCTTTGCCTTTCCGCGCCGGCCAAAAAGCCGTGTCGGCAGCACGCGGGTATCGTTGAAGACCAGCAGATCACCCGGCTGCAAAAGACCGGGCAAATCTTCCATGCCATAATCGCAAAGGTTGTCACCGACGGAAAGCAGCCGCGCCCTGTCGCGCGGTGCGATGGGGCGTTCCGCGATCTGCGCGCGCGGCAGATCGAAATCGTAACGGTCGAGGCGATCGACGTCCTTCAAAAATTCCACTCCGCCTGCACGTCCGGGTCGTTTTCCCGGGGCAGATGATGCGTCCGCAAATCGGCGAAACGTTTTTCCCCGGCCAATTGGCGAAGCGCCCAGACGGCCATGCCGCGGGGCCGGGCATCGGCGTCTAAAAGATGGCCTTCGACGATGGGGATGTTTTCGGGATCGCCAGAATTTCCAAGTGCGATCAATAGGTTGCGCAAAAAGCGTGGCCAGCCGGTGCGCTTGATCGCGGTGCCGGCGAAACCCTGCCGGAAGCCCGCCTCGCCGAGGGCGGCCAATTCGCGAAGCTTCGGCGCGATCAGATCGGCGCGGGGAAGAAACGCCGCTTCTTTCGTTTGCCGGGCAAATTTGTTCCACGGGCAAACGGCGAGGCAATCGTCGCATCCATAGATCCGGTTTCCAATCGCCTTGCGGAATTCGTGCGCAATAACGCCTTTGTGCTCGATCGTCAGATAGGAAATGCACCGCCGCGCGTCCAGCTCGTAAGGCTTTGGGAAGGCATGGGTCGGACAAATGTCAAGGCATGCCCGGCAGGTGCCGCAACGATTGCTTTCCGCCTTGTCGGGGGCGAGGGGCAGGGTTGTCAGGATCTCGCCCAAAAAAAGCCAGGAGCCGAATTTTGTTGAAACAAGATTGGTGTGTTTTCCCTGCCAGCCGAGGCCGCCTTTCTCGGCGAGGGGCTTTTCCATCAACGGCGCGGTGTCGACAAAGACTTTTACATCGCCGCCGAAACGGGTGGCGACGAAGCCCGCAAGTTCCTTCAGACGTTTCTTGATCAAGGCATGGTAATCGCCGCCACGGGCATAGACGCTAACGTTGCCGATTTCCCCATGGCCGAGATTGCCAAGGGGCGCTTCGCCGGGCGCGTAATTCATGGCAAGGGCGATGCTGCCGCGTGCTTCCGGCCAAAGGGTCAGCGGGTCGGCGCGGGTGGGCGCGTCGCGGTCAAGCCACGCCATGTCGCCGTGATGGCCCTGCTGCAAAAAATGCTGAAGGCCGCGGCGGCGTTTTTCGTCGGTGTCGGCTTCGAAAAAACCGATTGCGTCGAAGCCCAAGGCAAGAGCCTTTGCACGAATGGCGGCGGCCATTTCGGCCGGGTCGTCCTTCGTTGCCAAATTCTTCGCTGCCATAATGGCCTCTATTGGCGAAGCTCGGCCCCGGTCGCTTTCTTCACGGCCGAGACGATCTTCTCGGCGACGGCGGCGATTTCGTCATCCGTCAGCGTTTTTTCCCGCGGCTGCAAGCGGACGGAAATGGCGAGCGATTTGTGGCCGGGGGCGATGCCTTTGCCCTGATAGACGTCAAAGACCTGTACCTCGGCGACCATCTGCCCCGCCGCCTTTTTTACGGCGCGCAGCAGATCGCCCGCCGCGACGCTTTCTTTCACGACGAAGGCAAAGTCGCGTTCGACCGCCTGAAAGGGCGACGCGTCCAGGGCCGGGCGTTGTTTGCGCCCCTCCGTCTTCGGCGCCGGCAAATGGTCGAGGAAGAGTTCGAAGCCGACGATGGGCCCCGCGACGTCCAGATGTGCGAGCACGCCCGGATGGATTTCGCCGAAGGTGGCAAGCACGTTTTTCGGCCCATAGCGCAGCGTGCCGACCCGGCCCGGATGGTACCAAGCGGGGCCTTCGGCAACGGTTTCCAGGCCCGCCACCGCCACTCCGGCGGCGGCCAGGCCGGCCCTGGCGTCGGCCTTGGCGTCGAAGGCATCGACGCTGCGCGCGGGCGTCTGCCAATGGCGCGGGCCGGTTTGGCCGGCGCGAATCCCGGATGCCATCAAGGCCTGGTCCGCCGCGTCCAGCCCGGCATATTGCGGGCCGATTTCGAACAGGGCGAGATCGGCCATGCCGCGGGCGGCGTTGCGGCCCGCCGCCAAGATGATGTTGGGAAGAATCGACGGGCGCAGGCGGTCCAGCTCGGCGCTGATCGGATTGTCGAGGCAAAGGGCGTCGCTGCCGCCGAACGCTGCCGCTTCGTGGGAGGAAAGAAAGGACCAGGTCACGGCCTCGATCATGCCGCGGGCGGCCAGGCTGCGCCGGATGAAACCTACGCGCGCGCCATTGGTGGGGGGCGCATCGGCCCGATCGGTGGGCGCCGGTGCAAGGGGGCAGACGGGGATGTTGTCATAGCCATGGACGCGCAACGCCTCTTCGACCAGATCCGCTTCGCCCTCGATGTCGTGCCGCCAGCTTGGAACGCACATGCGATGCGTGCCGCCTTTTTCTTCGTCCTCGAAGCCAAGGCGTTTCAAAATGGCCAGGGTTTCTTTTTCCGGCAATTCGACGCCGCCGAGAGAAGCGACGCGGCTGGGCCGGAAGGGAACGGTTTGTTCGCGGCGCGCTTCTGCGCCGGCGACAACGCATTCGCTGGGTTCGCCGCCGCAAAATTCGAGGAGGAGCCGCGTTGCCATTTCCATTCCCGGCGCGACCATGGCGGGATCGACGCCGCGCTCGAAACGATGGCGGGCATCGGTCTCAACGTTGAGTTTGCGGCCCGTCATGGCGGTCCGCACCGGATCGAAGATGGCCGATTCGACAAAGACGTTCACCGTCTCATCCGTGCAGCCGGTCGCAACGCCGCCGACGATTCCAGCTAGGCTTAAAGGGGCGTTGGCGTCGGCAATGACGCACATCTCAGGGTCAAGGGCGTGATCCTTGCCGTCCAGCCCGCGCAAGGATTCGTCTTCGCGGGCGAGGCGGACGGTCAAGCCGCCCTTCACAAGATCCGCATCGAACACGTGCATTGGGCGGCCAAGTTCGATCGTCATCAAATTCGTCACGTCGACCAGGGCCGAGATGGGGCGAAGTCCAATGGCAAGCAGACGGCGTTGCAGCCAATCGGGACTGGGCCCGTTTTTTAGGCCCCGGATATAGCGTCCGACGAAATGGGGGCAGGCGTCGTGGGCGTCTTTTGGAAAATCGAAGGTCACGCCAAGGGGGCTTTGGAACGTTCCCGGGATCGGCGTTTCCTGCCAGGGCTTCAATTTGCCAAGCCCGGCGGCGGCCAAATCGCGGGCGATGCCGCGTACGCCCAGGCAATCGCCCCGGTTCGGCGTCAGTCCCAGATGCAGAACCGGATCGTCCAGGCCGAGGGCGGCGGCCGCGTCGTCGCCGACCCGGGCGTCCGTCGGCAATTCGATGATGCCGTCATGGTCTTCGCCAAGGGCGAGTTCCGCCGTGGAGCAGAGCATGCCTTCGCTGGTGACGCCGCGGATCTTGCCTTCGCGCAGCACCTCGCCCGATGCCGGGATGACGGTGCCCGGCGAAGCCAGCACGCCCTTTAGACCGGCGCGCGCGTTCGGCGCACCGCAAACGATGGTGACTTCTTTTTCCCCCGTCGCCACCCGGCACACTTGCAGGCGGTCGGCGTCCGGGTGCTTCTCCGCGCTTAGAATTTCCGCGACGCGAAAGCCCTGAAGCGTTTCCGCCGGGTTGCTGATTTCTTCGGTTTCAAGGCCGAGCGCCGTCAGCGTGTCGGCGATGGTGGCGAGATCGGCGTCCGTTTCGAGATGGGCCTTCAGCCAGCCAAGGGTGAATTTCATAGCGCGCCCCCTTGGGCCGATCGGGGCACGTCCAGGGGCAGGAAGCCGTAATGGTGCATCCAGCGAAGGTCCGCCTCGAAAAAGGTGCGCAAATCCGGAATGCCGTATTTCAGCATGGCGACCCGCTCGACCCCGAGGCCGAAGGCAAAGCCCTGATAAATGTCCGGGTCGATGCCGCAATTCGCCAACACCTTCGGATGCACCATGCCGCAGCCCAAAATCTCGAGCCAGTCGGCGCCGCCGCCGACGCGAATCTCGCCCTTGCGGCGTTCGCAGCCGATGTCGACTTCGGCCGAGGGTTCGGTGAAGGGGAAGAAGCTTGGCCGGAAACGCAACGGCACGTCGTCAAGCTCGAAGAAGGCGCGGCAAAAATCGATGAGGCAGCCTTTGAGGTGCCCCATATGGGTTTTGCGGTCGATCAAAAGGCCTTCGATCTGGTGGAACATCGGCGTATGGGTGATGTCCGAATCGCGCCGATAGGTGCGGCCCGGGGCAATGATGCGGATCGGCGGTTTTGTCGTCTGCATGGTCCGGATCTGGACGGGTGACGTGTGCGTACGCAGCACTTTGCGCTCGCCCTTTGCATCGGGCGGGAAATAGAACGTGTCGTGCATTTGCCGCGCCGGATGTTCCGGAGGAATGTTCAGGGCGGCAAAATTATGAAAATCGTCTTCGACGTCCGGGCCTTCGGCCACGGCAAACCCCATGGCCCCAAAAATTTGAAGCAATTCGTCCATCGTTTGGCTGATGGGATGTATCCGGCCTTCGCGTTCGGGCCGGGAGGGCAGCGTCATGTCGAAGCGTTCCTCCAGCAGCCGGGCGTTTAACGCCAGATCCTTGAAGAAACGGGTGCGGGCGGCGATGGCCTGGGTAGCTTCTTCTTTGAGGGCGTTGAGCGCGGCCCCCTGGGCGCGGCGTTCTTCCGGGTCGAGCTTGCCCAGCGCCTTCATGCCTTCGGTGATTTTGCCCTTCTTGCCGAGGGAGGCGACGCGCAGGCGCTCGAGCCCGTCGAGGTCTTTCACCGCCTCGATTTCGCTCAGCAATTCCGCGCGCAAGGATTTGAAGTCCGTCATCCTTCTCCCCAGCCTTAGGAAAGAGAAAGGGGCTTGCGGTTGCAAGCCCCTTTCTTCGAATCTGTATGCCTGTTTGGGCCCAGGGTCACGGCGTCGAGGCAAGCGCCGCCTGAACGCGCACGACGACTTCTTTAAAGGCGGCCGGATCGTGCACGGCAATATCGGAAAGCACCTTGCGGTCCATTTCGATCCCTGCCTTTTTGATCCCGTTCATAAATTGCGAATAACTAAGCCCATGCTCGCGGGCGCCGGCATTGATCCGCTGGATCCAAAGGGCCCGGAAGCTGCGCTTCCGATTGCGCCGGTCGCGATAGGCATATTGCAGGCCCTTCTCGACCCGCTCGATAGCGATCCGAAAACTCGATTTCCCGCGGCCGCGATAGCCAGTGGCGCGATCGAGAACTTTTTTGTGACGAGCGTGGGTCGTCACGCCTCTTTTTACACGTGCCATGGATCGCCCCTATCTGCCGTACGGCATGAAAGGTCGGACGATGGCGGCATCCGAGCTCGACAAATAGGTCGTGCGCCGCGCCTGGCGTTTCATTTTTTGGGAGCGTTTGCGCATTCCGTGCCGCTTGCCCGACGGGTTCATAATGACCTTGCCTTTGGCGGTCGTCCGGAAGCGGCGCTTGACGCTGCTTTTCGTCTTCAGCTTGGGCATTTCCCTCATCCTTTAAGTGGAGGCATCAAAAGCGGCTGGGCATGCCCTTATCGCCTCACCGCTTAGAAGAAGCAGGGTTATAGCGATTGCGCCCGGGAATGGCAAGCACCCGGAAAATGGCGTTTTTGGCATTGGCTGGGGGTTATTTGGGGGTCAGCACCATCGTCATCAGCCGTCCCTCCATCCGGGGGAACTGCTCGATCTTGCTGATCGCCTCCATGTCGTCGCGCACCCGCATGAGCACCTTCATGCCCAAATCCTGATGGGCCATTTCCCGGCCCCGGAAGCGCAGCGTCACCTTGACCTTGTTTCCCTCGCCCAGAAAAGCCGTCGTTTTGCGCATCTTCACGTCGTAATCATGGGCTTCGATGCCAGGGCGAAGTTTGATCTCCTTCACCTCGATGACCTTCTGCTTTTTCTTCGCTTCGGCGCGTTTTTTGCTCTCTTGGTATTTGAGCTTGCCGTAATCGAGCACCTTGCAGACGGGGGGATCCGCGTTCGGCGAGATTTCGACAAGGTCGAGACCGGCCGCTTCCGCAGCTTTGAGGCCTTCTTCCAAGGAAACAACGCCAATTTGTTCGGAATCTGCCCCGATCAGTCGAATGGACGGGACGTTGATTTGCTCGTTGATCCGCGGTCCCCTTCGGGACGGCGGCGTTTGCGGGTATAGCCTAGCTATGAAATGCCTCCAAACATGATTTCGGTCAAAGATTGCGACCCGTGACGCGGGTGTTACAGGCCCGGCGCGGCCGCTTCGGCGCTAAGTCTAGCGACTGCTTCTTCTAGGGCAAGGCTTTCTTGATCCTTGCCGCCAAGCCGGCGCAGGGAAACCGTATGGTTTTCGGCCTCGCGGCTGCCGATCGCCAGCAGCAGGGGCGTCTTTGCCAGGCTGTGCTCGCGCACCTTGTAATTGATCTTTTCGTTGCGCAGGTCCAGCTCGGCCCGCAAACCCGCCTTGCGAAGGGTTTCGCAAACTTCGCGGGCATAGGCGTCGCTTTCATTGGTGATGGTTGCGACGACCACCTGGGTTGGCGCCAGCCAGATGGGCAGGCGCCCGGCGTAATGCTCGATCAGCACCCCGATGAAACGTTCGATGGAGCCCAGGATTGCCCGGTGCAGCATGACCGGCCGGTGCTTACCGCCGTCCTCGCCGACATAATTCGCGTCCAGGCGTTCCGGCAGGACGAAATCGACCTGAAGCGTGCCGCATTGCCATTCGCGGCCGATGGCGTCGCGCAACACGAATTCCAGTTTCGGTCCGTAGAAGGCGCCCTCGCCCGGGTTCATGGAAATTTCCAGGCCGGTCGCCTCGGTCGCGGTGCGAAGCGCCTGCTCGGCCTCGTCCCAGACCGCATCTTCTCCGGCGCGGACGTCGGGCCGGTCGGCGAATTTAACGACGACGTCTTCGAAGCCGAAGTCCTTGTAAACGCTCAATAAAAGGGTGCAGAAGGCCTTCGTTTCTTCGGTGATCTGGGCTTGCGTGCAGAAAATATGGGCGTCGTCCTGGGTAAAGGCGCGCACCCGCATCAGCCCGTGCAGCGCGCCGGAAGGTTCGTTCCGGTGGCAGCAGCCAAACTCCGCCATGCGCAGCGGCAGGTCGCGATAGCTTTTCAAGCCCTGGCGGAAGATTTGGACATGGCCGGGGCAATTCATGGGTTTCAGGGCGAGGGTGCGTTCTTCCGATTCGGCGGTGAACATGTGTTCACGGAATTTTTCCCAATGGCCGGATCGCTCCCAAAGCATGCGATCGACAAGTTCGGGCGTGCGCACTTCGACGTAATCCGCCTGGTCCAAACGGCGGCGAATATAGGCTTCCAGCATCCGGTAAAGGGTCCAGCCTTTCGGGTGCCAAAAAATCGACCCCACCGCTTCTTCCTGAATGTGAAAAAGATCCATTTCCCTGCCGAGGCGGCGATGGTCGCGCTTCGCCGCTTCTTCCAGGCGGAAGAGATGGGCCTTTAATTCCTTTTCGTTTTCCCAGGCCGTGCCATAGATGCGCTGAAGCATTTCGTTTCGGGAATCGCCGCGCCAATAGGCACCGGCAAGCTTCATCAGCTTGAAACCCTTTCCCAGTTTTCCGGTCGAAGGCAGATGCGGCCCTCGGCAAAGATCGATGAAGTCGCCTTGCCGGTAGAGGGTCACGTCTTCTTTCACGGGAATCGCCTCGATGATCTCGGCTTTGTAATGTTCGCCCTGATCCTTGAAAAATTGGATGGCCTTTTCGCGTTCCCACACTTCGCGCGCAATCGCTTCGTCGCGGGCGACGATGGCATGCATCTCGCGTTCAATCTTTTCCAAATCTTCCGGCGTGAAGGGCGTCTTGCGGGAAAAATCGTAATAGAAGCCATGTTCGATTGCGGGGCCGATCGTCACTTGGGTTTCCGGGTAAAGCGCCTTCACCGCTTCGGCCATGACATGGGCGGCGTCGTGGCGAAGAAGGGCGCGTCCCTCCTCCGTTTCGCGGGTCACGATGGCAATTTCGGCGTCCGCCTCGATGGCGCGCGTCAGGTCCCAAAGGTCGCCATTGACGCGAATGGCGACGGCGGCCTTCGCAAGGCCCTTGCCGATGGCGCCGGCAATTTTAAAGCCGGTTACGGGGGCGTCATGGGTCTGAACGGTGCCGTCGGGAAGGGTGATTGCGACCATGGGCTTGCCGGGTTGGTGAGAGATACGGAAAAAGCGATTTTTCCTTAAGTCCGCGGAAATGTAGAAGCTTTCGGAGGGCTGTCAAGGCGCGCCCGGCGGAGCCGGGCTTTCCGCGGCTTCCCCGAGGGAAAGGGCGGCGAGCACGTCCGAAGATTCCAGCGCCGCCAGGCTTGCCACCTGAAAAAGCGTTACCTGGTCCGCCCGGGGCGCGCACAGGGTCGGATCCGACGCGTGGGAAAAGAGAACGAGGGTGGGAATGCCCGTCAGCGCGATCAGATGCATGGGCCCGGTGTCGTTGCCGATGGCCGCTCGGGCATGGCGCGCCAGGCTTGCGATTTCGAAAAGATTGGTTTCGCCCATGCGGTTGATCACCTGGGGCGCCGCCGCCTCGATCGCCTTCAACGTTTCCGCTTCGGCCTGGGTGCCAAGAAGAAGCGGCGCGATCCCCCGTTCCGCCAGACGGTTGGCAAGGTCGGCGAAACGTTCCGCCGGCCAGCGTTTCTCGGGCCGATGGGGCGCGCCGCCCGGCACCAAAAGCGCGTAAGGGCCTTCGGGCTGCAAATGGGCGATTTCCGCCGTCATCCAATCGACACTGGCGGCGGGGACGCGGCCGATGCCGGCCATCTCAAGTTGTTCCGCCTGACGTTCGACCGTGTGCATAAAATCGCGGTTTGGATTGGCGTGGGGATGCGAGCAGCCTTTCGCGATGCCGGACCATTCCGGATAGGGGCCAGGAAAGAAGAGACGAAAATAAAAACCGCTCCGGTCCGACGTTTGCAAATCGTAGACGCGCGTAAAACCGGCGCTTCGTAGCTCTTTGCGAAGGCGAAGCCAGGCAGGAATTTGCAGAAGTTTTGGCCGACGATCCACCCATACCCGGTCGAAAGAACCGCAGCGCTCGGCCATCTCTACATAAGGGGCGGTCGTCAGCAGCGTGATTTGCGCATCCGGGTGGTGGCGGCGGATCGCGGCAAAGGGGCCAAGCGCTTGCAGAAAGTCGCCAAGGGCGCCCAGCTTGATGACGAGCACGCGTGGCTTATCTTCTATGTTTTCTTGCGTCATGGGTTGGGTTCTGTTGATAGCACCTCGCGGTAAACGTCCAGGGTCGCCTTGCACATTGCGGCGTTCGTATAATTCTGCGCGATGTGCGCGCGCGCCTTCGCGGCAAGCCGGTCGCGTTCCTCCGGCGTCAGCCCCAGTGCCCAGTCCAGCCCCTCGGCCAGGCCTTTCGCATCGCCCGGCGGGGTCAAGCGGCCCGTCTCGTTTACCAGCACGGTTTCCCGCGCGCCGCCATGATCGCTTGCCAGCACCGGCCGTCCCATCGCCTGGCCCTCGGCGACGACGCGGCCGAAGGCTTCCGGGTCCGTCGAGGCGGAAACGACGACATCGGCCAGCATGTAGGCCGCCGGCATGTCGCGGCAATGGTCGACGATTTTGACAACATCGGAAAGGTCGCGGGCGATGATCCGTCTTTCCAATTCCTTGCGATAGCCGGTGCGGCCCTGATCCGATCCCACCAGGCGGCATTGCACGTTTTTTCGCCCCAAATGGGCAAGGGCATCGATGAGCACGGTTTGCCCTTTCCAGCGCGTCAGCCGGCCGGGCAGCACAACCACCGGCGCGTCGTCGCGCAATTGCCATTGGCGGGAAAGCTGAATGATGCGCTCGGCGCTGACGCGGGCGGGATCGAAGATATCCATTTTTACGCCGCGTGGGATCACGCGCAGCTTGGTCGGTTCGACGCCGTAAATGCGACGCATGTGACCGGCAATGAATTCGGAAATGGCGATCACGCGTTCGCCCCGGGTCATAACGGCGTTGTATCGGCGCTTGAGCCAGTTTTGCGCGCCATAGGTGCCATGAAAGGTCGTCACGAAATGGCATCGGGTTTCTTTTGCGGCGGCATAGGCGCTCCATGCCGGTGCCCGGCTGCGCGCGTGCACGAGGTCAACGCCGTGGGCTTTCACAAGGTCCGCCAGGCGGTGCGCGTTCTGGCGCAGGGCAAAGGGGTTTTTGCGATTGAGGGGCAGCGTAAAATGCGTCGCGCCCGCCCGTTCGATCTCGTGGGTCATCGGGCCTCCGGCCGAGGCAACGAGCGAGGTCCAGCCCGCCTCGGCCAAGGCGGCGGCCATGTCGACGGTGCCGCGTTCGACGCCACCGGCTACCATGGCCGGCAGCACCTGCAAGACGACGGGGGGGCGATCTTTCTTGCCGGCGGTTTTCGCCTCCGGCACGGCGGGGTTCCTTGACGGACGATCCACGAGGGCTTCTTAATCTCCAAGATAAGGGAAAAGCGGAAACGACGATGACGGACGCGCAAACTTTACCACGCGAGGACGGGACGACAATCGCCTATCACCGCTTGGCTGGCCGCGGGCCCGGCGTGGTTTTCCTTGGCGGCTTCGGTTCCGACATGACGGGCGCGAAGGCGCTGGCGCTGGAAGCGTTCTGCAAGGCGCGCGGCCAGGCCTATCTGCGTTTTGACTATTTGGGCCATGGGCAATCCTCTGGCCGTTTCGAGGAAGGCACGATCGGCAGCTGGACGGCGGCCGCGCTGGCCGTCTTCGATGCCTGTACGGAAGGGCCGCAGGTGCTTGTCGGGTCCAGCATGGGGGGCTGGATCATGCTGCTGATGGCGCTGGCGCGCGCGGAACGCACGGCCGGCCTGGTCGGGATCGCGGCGGCACCGGATTTCACCGAGGATTTGATCGCCGCAAAGCTTGCGCCCGCCGAAAAAACCGTCCTGGCACGGGACGGCGTTCTCGAAGTCGCCAATCCTTATGGCGAGGCGCCGACGCGGATCACCCAAAGGCTGGTGGAAGAAGGGGCTGCACATCTTTTGCTGCGCGGGCCGATCCCCGTTCGCTGCCCGGTGCGGCTGCTCCACGGCATGGCGGACGCGGACGTTCCCTGGGAGACGGCGCTTCGCCTGTTGACCCAGCTGGAAACAAAAGACGCGACGGCGACGTTGGTGAAGGGGGGCGATCACCGCCTGTCGGAACCGGCGGATCTGCGGCGGCTGGCGCGCGTCTTGGAAGCGCTGTTGGAGTCAATCGGGTAACGCCGCAAAAAGCGCCTTTAAGCCGGTTTCGTAATCCGGGTAGCGCAGCGCGACGTTTAATTCCCGTTTGATGCGCCCATTGCGCACGCGCTTGTTCTCGTCATAGAAACTTTTGGCCATCTCCGAGAGACCGGCTTCTTCAAGCGGGATCAGCGGCGGCGGATCCACGCCAAGCAGTCTGGCGGCGAAGGCAACCACGTCTTCCGGCGGCGCCGGCCGGTCGTCGCAGACGTTGTAGATGCGCCCGCCCCTGGGCGCGTCCATCGAACGCACCAGCGTTGCGGCCAGATCGGCGACGTGGATGCGCGAAAAAACCTGCCCCGGTTTGTAAATGCGCCGGGCGCGGCCCGCACGGATTGCCGCCAGGGCGTTGCGGCCCGGCCCATAGATGCCGGCCAGACGAAAGAGATGAACGGCCAGGCCGTGGGCGGTGCCGAAATCCAGCCAGGCTTGCTCCGCCTCGGCCCGGCGTTGGCTTCGGGGCGTCGTTGGCCGTGGCGGCGTCTCTTCATCGACCCAATCGCCACCGCGATCGCCATAAACGCCGGTCGTCGAAAGGTAGCCGATCCACCGAAGTTTCGGGCAAGCGGCCAGAATTTTTGCGTGGTGGCGCAGCACCGGGTCGCCGCCTTCATCCGGCGGGATGGAGAGAAGGAGGTGGGTGCTTTCCGCAAGGGCGTCCGGGTCTTCGAGCGGCCCCGCCCCGGTGAAAGGCAGCCGGGCGACGCCGTCCTCTTCGCTGGCGGAAGCCGGTTTGCGTGCCGTGCCCCGGATGCGCCAGCGATCGTCCGGAAGGGTCCTGGCAAGGGCTTGCGCGCTGTAGCCGAAGCCGAAACAAAAAAGGCTGCCTTTTAAAACAGGTGCGTTTTTCTCCCCCATGACGTTCGGTCGATCGCTCAGAAATCCGGGTCGGCGTAATGCTTCGGCGGCGGCAGACCGGGGATGTGGTCTGCAAGAAGCGGGCGAAAGGACGGCCGGGATTTGACGCGCGCGTACCAATCCTTTGCCGGGGGGTGTTCTTTCCATGGCACGTCGCCAAGATAGTCGACCGCCGAAAGATGGGCCGCCGCGGCAATGTCGGCCAGGGAAAAGCGGCCGCCGGCAAGCCAGTCGCGGCGTTCCATCAAATAACCGATGTAGTCGAGGTGGTAATGGACGTTCGCCAGCCCGGCCCGGATGGTGTTCGAGTCCGGCTCGCCCAGATTGAGAAATTTTTTGAGGACTTTCTCGCCGACCAGATTGGCGGAGACTTCGCGCTGAAATTTCGTGTCGAACCAGGCGGCCAGGCGCCGCACTTCGGCGCGCTGCAGGGGGGTCTCGCCGATCAAGGGCGGCTCGGGATAGGTTTCGTCGAGATATTCGCAGATCGCATCGCTGTCGGCGATGGCGGTGCCGTCTTCTTCAACCAGCACCGGTACCTGACCGGCCGGGTTCATGGCGAGAAATTCGCGCCGCCGCTCCCAGACCTGCTCGACCTCCAGCGTGAATTCCAGCTTCTTTTCGGCAAGGGCAATGCGCGTCTTGCGTGAGAAAGAGGAAAGCCAGAGGTGGTAAAGAACCCGCATGGGCAAAGCTTACCGCAAGGAACGCCCTCATGGGTAGCCGGACGCACGCGTCAGGCGCGGGCCTTTTTTTCTTCGAGGGTAAGGGGATGGGCAAGCCGGCTCAGCATTTCCTTTGGCACGATCTGCCAGAAATGGGGGGCGACCTGCTCCCAATCGTTCAGCAGGCGCTGCGCGAAGTGGGATTGGGTCTGCAGCAGATGTTCGGCAATCAGGCGCTTCAAGACGCCTTCCCAATGGGTGGTCTGGACGCGCTGGTAAACGACCATCTCGTCGTTGATGTAGTGGGGAAGCGTCGCCGCCTCGTCGAAGACGAAGGCCATACCGCCGGTCATGCCGGCGGCGAAATTGTCGCCGACGGGTCCGAGAATGACGACGGTGCCGCCGGTCATGTATTCGCAGCCGTTCGACCCGCAGCCTTCGATGACCGCCTCGGCGCCGGAATTGCGGACGGCGAAGCGTTCGCCTGCCTGGCCGGCGGCGAATAGCTGGCCGGCGGTGGCGCCGTAAAGCACCGTGTTGCCGATGATGGTGTTTTCGTTGGTAACCAGGGGCGAAGCGGTAAGCGGGCGCACCACCAGGGTGCCGCCGGAAAGGCCCTTGCCGACATAGTCGTTCGCATCGCCGAACACTTCGAGCTTCAGTCCCTTCACGGCGAAGGCGCCAAGGGATTGGCCCGCCGTGCCGCGTAGCCGCACGGTGATGTGGTTTTCGGCCAGGCCGGCCATGCCGTAGCGCCGCGTGATCATTGACGAAAGCCTTGTGCCGATGGCGCGCTGGGTGTTGCGGATGTTGTAGGCAAGCTGCACCTTCCCCGATTTTTCCAGCGCCGCATGAGCGTCCTTGACCATGCGGGCGTCCAGCGTGTCCGGCACCTCGTTTCGGCCTTCCAGCGCGCAATGGCGCGGAAATTCGCCCGCGTCCGGCTGGGTGAGCAGGGGGTTTAGATCCAGGTCGTCGAGATGGGCGCTGCCGCGGCTGACCTGGGCCAGCAAATCCGTGCGCCCAACCACTTCCTCAAGGGACCGCATGCCAAGGGAGGCCAGAATCTCGCGCACTTCTTCGGCGATAAAGCTGAAAAGGTTCACGATTTTTTCGGGCGTGCCCTCGAATTTGTTGCGCAAGCGTTCGTCCTGGGTGCAGATGCCAACCGGGCAGGTGTTGCTGTGGCATTGGCGGACCATGATGCAGCCCATCGCAACGAGCGACGTCGTGCCGACGCCGAACTCTTCCGCGCCCATCATGGCGGCAATGACGACATCGCGGCCGGTGCGGAGGCCGCCATCGGTGCGCAGGCGCACGCGGTGGCGCAGCCGGTTGAGCGTCAGCACCTGGTTGACCTCGCTTAGGCCCATTTCCCAGGGAACGCCGGCATATTTGATGCTGGATTGCGGGCTGGCGCCGGTGCCGCCGGAATGGCCGGAAATCAAAATCACGTCGGCCTTCGCCTTGGCGACCCCCGCCGCGATCGTGCCGATCCCGTCTTCCGCCACCAATTTCACGCAAACCCGTGCATGGGGGTTGATCTGTTTCAGGTCGTAGATGAGCTGGGCCAAATCCTCGATCGAGTAAATGTCGTGATGGGGCGGCGGCGAGATCAACGTCACGCCCGGCGTCGAATGGCGGAGCAGCGCGATCTCCTCCGTCACCTTGAAGCCGGGAAGCTGCCCCCCCTCGCCCGGCTTTGCGCCCTGGGCGATTTTGATCTCGATCTCGTCGCAATTGTTCAGATATTCCGCGGTGACGCCGAAGCGGGCGGAGGCGATCTGCTTGATGACGGAGTTCGCGTTGTCGCCGTTCGGCAGGGCGCGGGCGCGGGCAAGGTCTTCGCCGCCCTCGCCGCTGCAGGACGCCCCGCCGATGCGGTTCATGGCGATGGCCAGGGTTTCGTGGGCTTCCCGCGAAAGGGCGCCATGGGACATGCTGCCGGTGCCGAAACGTTTGCGGATGTCCGTGATCGATTCGACTTCTTCGACGGGAATCGGCTGGCTGGTGGGCTTGAAGTCCAAAAGGTCGCGCAATTGAATGGGCGGCTGATGGCGCAGGCCTTCGCTGTACTTCTTATAGGTGCTGTAGGAATCCGTGGCGACGGCCGTTTGCAGCACGTGAATGAGATTGCCATCGACGGCATGCACTTCGCCGCCCTTGCGCACGTTGTAAAAGCCGCCGATGGGAAGGGCGGCGGTTTCTTCTTCAAAGGCCGCGGCATGCAGGGACAGCGCTTTCGACTGGATGCCGGAAAGGCCAATGCCGGAAATGCGCGACGTCATGCCCGGAAAAAATTCCGCGACCAGGGCGCGCGACAATCCAACTGTCTCGAAATTGTATCCGCCGCGGTAAGAGGCGATGACCGAAATGCCCATCTTCGACATGACCTTCAGCAGGCCGTCGCCGACGGCCTTCGTGTAACGCTGGGCGCATTCATCCAGCGTGACGCCCGGAAACAGGCCGCGGCGGTGACGGTCGGCAAGGGTTTCCAAGGCAAGATAGGCGTTTACCGTCGTCGCGCCGACGCCGATCAGAACGGCAAAATAATGCACGTCCAGGCATTCGCCGGATTGCACGCTCAACGAGGTAAAGGAACGGAGCTGCTGGTCGACGAGATGGGTGTGCACGGCGCCGGTCGCAAGAATCATCGGAAGGGCGGCGCGCTCCAGCCCCATATGTTTGTCGGTTAGGATCACATGCACGATGCCGCCGCGTACGGCGTCTTCCGTTTCCAGGCGGATGCGGGCAAGAGCATCCTGCAGCGCGTTTTCACCGCCATCGACCGGAAAGGTGCAATCGATTTCGGCGGCTTCTTTTCCCATATGGCTGCGCATCGCCTCGAACTCGGCGTTGGAAAGCACCGGCGACAGAAGTTCCAGATGCCGGGTCTGTTCTTCCGATGTGTCGAGCAAATTGCCGAGATTGCCGAGCCGCGTCTTCAGGCCCATGACGCGGCGTTCGCGCAGGCTGTCGATCGGCGGGTTGGTGACTTGGCTGAAGCGCTGCCGGAAATAGTGATGCAGGCCCCGATATTTCTCGGAAAGCACCGCCAGCGGCGTGTCGTCGCCCATCGAGCCGGTGGCTTCCTTCGCGTCCTCGGCCATGGGGTGCAGCAAAAGCTCGATTTCCTCCAGGGTGAAGCCGAAGGCCCGCTGCCGTGCGCGCAATGCCTCGGGGGAATAGGCGCTTTTTTCCTTGCGCGGTCCTTTGCTTGGGCCTTCCAGCCGGGTAACGTTTTTGAGCCATTTGCCGTAAGGATGCTCCGCCGCCAGCATGTCGCGAAGTTCCTGGTCGTGGTAGAAGCGCCCCTCGTCCAGATTGATGCCGATGGTTTGGCCGGGGCCGACGCGCCCTTTTTCCACAATTTCGGATTCGTCCGTCCAAACCATGCCCGCCTCGGATCCGACAATCAGCAGGCCGTCGCCGGTAAGGGTGTAGCGCAGCGGCCGCAGTCCGTTTCGGTCCATGCCGGCGATGACCCACCGCCCGTCCGTCGCGGTAACGGCCGCGGGCCCGTCCCATGGTTCGCAGACGCAGTTGCAGTAATGGAAAAGCTCCTGATGTTTTTTCGGCATGATCGTTTTGTTCGACCAGGAGTCCGGAATCATGACCGCCTTTGCAAACGGTGCCGGGCGTCCGGCCCGCGCCAACAATTCGAAGGTGGCGTCCAGCGCCGCTGAATCCGAGCTTCCCGGCGGGATCACGGGCTTTACGTCTTCGATGTATTTTCCGAAACGTTCCGATTCCATGCGCGCTTCGTGGCTGCGCAGCCAGTTGACGTTTCCACGCAGCGTATTGATTTCGCCATTGTGGGCGAGCATGCGAAAGGGCTGTGCCAGCGGCCAGGTGGGGAACGTGTTCGTCGAATAGCGCTGATGGTAAATCGCGAAGCGCGAAACAAAACGTTCGTCCAGCAAGTCCGGATAGAAATTCGTCAGCTGCTCGGCAAGGAACATGCCCTTGTAAATAATCGAACGGCAGGAAAGCGAGCAGAAATAGAAATCGTTGATATGTTCCTCTTCCAGCACGCGCTTCTCGATCTTGCGGCGAATGATATAGAGGTCGAGCTCGAACTGATCGTCATCGACGCCGCGGGAATTGGCGATCATGATCTGCTCGATCTCGGGGCGCGTTGCGTTCGCCTTCTCGCCGATGACGGAGGCGTCGATCGGCACCTGCCGCCAGCCATAGATGCGATAGCCGAAGGCTAGAATTTCGCTCTCGACGACGGCCCGGCAGACTTCCTGCGCGCTTAGGCTGGTCTTGGGCAGGAAGACCATGCCGACGGCGAGGCGTCCTTTTTCCGGCCGGTGACCGGTGCGCGCAATGTGTTCCTTGAAAAATTCCTGGGAGATTTCGACGTGGATTCCGGCGCCGTCCCCCGTCTTGCCGTCGGCATCGACGGCGCCGCGGTGCCACACCGCCTTCAGCGCGTTGATTCCCGCCTCGACGACGCTGCGCCGCGGCCGGCCATCGATGGCGGCAACCATGCCGACACCGCAGGCGGCGTGCTCTTGATCGGCACGATAGAGGCCATCGGCTTCGAGCCGGGCCGCGTTGGCCCGCCACGCCTCGACGAAGCGTTCCCCCGGATTCGCTATTCTAGCGTTCAAGCCCTTCTCCCGTTTCACGCGCTTTTCCCTATCCGTCACGAGGCTGCGGCCAGCTTCCTGTCTGGCCAGCTTTCCCCGGCTTCCTTTGCCCGGAGATAGGCGTCGATGTTTTCGGCGCCGTCGCGCCCGTCGCGAATGCCCCAAACGACAAGCGATGCGCCGCGGGCGATGTCGCCGCCGGCAAAAACGCCATCAAGGTTGGTCATCATCGTGCGGAAATCGATTTTGATCGTCCCCCAGCGGCTGACTTCCAATTCCGGCGTATCGAAAAGAGTGGGGATTTCTTCCGGGTCAAACCCGAGAGCTTTGATCACGATGTCCGCGTCCATGGAAAAATTTGAATCGGAAATGGGCTGCGGCGTTTGCCGTCCGGTCGCGTCCGCATCGCCAAGATGCATGCGAATGGCGCGGACGCTGGAAACGGCGTCGCCGCCTAGGAAGGCTTCGGGCGCCGAAAGCCAGATGAATTCGACGCCCTCTTCTTCGGCGTGGCGCACTTCGCGCTCGGAGCCGGGCATGTTCTTGCGGTCGCGGCGATAGAGGCACTTAACGGATTTCGCGCCCTGGCGAGCGGCTGTACGCACGCAGTCCATCGCCGTATCCCCGCCGCCGACGACGACGACGTTTTTGTCTTTCGCGTTTAGGGTGCCGTTGTCGAAAAGCGGCACGTCGTCGCCAAGCCCCTTGCGGTTGCTGGCGATCAAATAGTCGAGGGCCTGATGGACGCCGTCGAGGCCGGCGCCGGGGAGCGAGATGTCGCGCGCTTTATAGACGCCGGTTGCGATGAAGATCGCGTCATGGCGTTTTTGCAGATCGGGCAGGCTTGCATCGCGGCCGACTTCGAAATTGCAATGGAAGGTGATCTTTCCTTCGGTGAGCAAATCGACGCGCCGGGCGACGATCCATTTGTCCAGTTTGAAATTCGGAATGCCATAGACGAGCAGGCCGCCGATACGGTCGTAGCGGTCATAGACGTGCACCTGATAGCCCTTGCGGCGCAATTGTTCGGCAGCGGCTAGGCCCGCCGGCCCGCCGCCGATGATGCCGACGGACTGGTCGCGTTCCTGCCTTGGCACCGGCGGTTTGACGAGGCCCATCTCGAAGGCCGTGTCGGTGATGTATTTTTCGACCGAGCCGATGGTGACGGAGTCGAACCCCTTCTCGATGACGCAATTGCCCTCGCACAGGCGGTCCTGGGGGCAGATGCGGCCGCAAATTTCCGGCAAATTGTTGGTCGCCGAGGAAAGCGCATAGGCCTCTTCGAGGCGGCCCTCGGCGGTCAGCTTCAGCCAATCCGGAATGTTGTTCGAAACCGGGCAATGGATCTGGCAGAACGGGATGCCGCATTGGGAACAGCGCCCCGCCTGTTCGGCGGCCATGTCCGGCGCGTAAGCGCCGTAAATTTCATCGAAATCCTGGCGGCGGCTCTCGGCGTCCCGCTTGGCCGGCGTGCGCTGGGCCGTTTCGATAAATTTCAGCATGCGTTTCGCCATCCGGCGCCGTCTCCTACCCGCGGTGAGCCTTGTTCCTTATGGATTGGCCATTGGCTCAATGGCCAGGCGTTTGGAACGAAGGGCGCGGATTATGTCAACATCATTTACCTACTGCAAGAAAATTCCCCGAATAATACATAAAATAACTGCGAATTGCACAGTCTATTGGAGTATTTAGTTCCGATATGGTACTATTTTCCCTATCCCATGGAAATAATGGAAAAAATGCCGAAAGATACATTTTCGCGTATCCTGGAATAACGGGCGGGCCCATGATGGAATGGCCATGGAATAGCGCCGCAGAGGAGATTGCTGCCTTGATTTTGTTTCATTTGGTCCTGTTGGCGCTGGTTCAGGGGGTCACTGAATTCCTTCCCATCAGCTCCCAGGCCCATCTAATCCTGACGTCCAAGGGCTTGGGTTGGCAGGATCAGGGGATTTTGATCGACGTTGCCCTGCATGTCGGCACCCTGGCTGCTGTGCTGCTGTATTTCTGGCGGGACGTCTGGCGCATGGGGCGCGGGCTGGCCCAGGCGCTCGGCGGCAATGTGGACACCGGCGCCCGCCTCGGCCTGCAGGTGATTCTGGCGACGCTGCCGCTGCTGGCAGCGGGCTATTTTCTGATCGATTGGGTGGTCCATTTCCGCGACCCGCTGGTCATCGGCTGGGCGACGCTGCTTTTCGGTGTGCTGCTTTACGCCGGCGACCGTTTCGGGCTTCGGGTTCGCCGGGTCGAACATATGAATTTTTCCAGCGCCCTGTGGATCGGCCTTGCCCAAATCTTCGCGCTCGTGCCCGGCACCAGCCGTTCCGGCGTGACGATGACGGCGGCGCGCATGCTTGGCTTTGAACGGGAAGACGCGGCGCGCTTTTCGTTGCTGCTTTCCATTCCGGCGATCCTCGCCGCCGGCACGTTGGAAAGCGTGCGCCTGTATGAAATGGAAAACGTGCAACTCACCCAGGACGCGGCCCTTGCCGCCGGCCTCGCCTTTCTTTCGGCCCTTGCCGCCATCGCTTTGATGATGAAGTGGCTAAGGCATGCGAGCTTCACGCCCTTCGTTCTTTACCGGGTCGTGTTGGGGGCGGGCCTGCTGGCCTTCGTCTATTGGGGAATTTTGCCGAGCGCGTTGTCTTAGGCGCTTGCCTCAGGCCGGCATCGGCTTGCGGCCGCCGCGGCGGAAACGGGCCAGGTAATTCGGCAGCACAAGTTCAAGCGGCGTTGGCGCAATGCCAAGCTCCGCAAATCCTTTTGTCTTTCCGCTAACGACGTTGTCGCGTTCCAGCAAGCGGATTTGATCGCGCGTAAGGGGCGGCCGCGGTAGAAATTCGAGAAAAAACGCTTCCGCCCGCGCGGCCCAGAAAGGAACCGGCAGCAACAGGCGTTTCCGCCCGATGGCTTCCAGCATCCGTTCCATCAGCGTGCGGAACGTATAGATCTCCGGTCCGCCAAGGTCGAACGTCTCGCCCCCATGGCCATCGAGGGTGCGCAGCACCGCCTCGGCGACGTCGCAGGCATAGACCGGTTGCAGCCGCGTCTTGCCGCCGCCGATCAGCGGAAGAAAAGGGACAAAGGGCGCAAGGGCCGCGAAGCGATTAAAAAACTGGTCCTCCGGTCCGAAAACGACGCTCGGCCGCAAAAGCACGGCGTCCGCAAAGACGGCGCGCACCGCCGCTTCGCCCTCCGCCTTCGTCTGGGCGTAACGGGACGCCGCCTTTGGATCGGCGGCGAGGGAAGAAACGTGGATGAGGGTCGAAACCTTCGCGTCCTTGGCCGCCGCGGCGATCCGTTCGGCCGCTTCGACATGGATGGCGCGGAAGGTCTGCCGCCCGCGTTCGAACAGGATGCCGACGAGATTAACGACGGCGTCGGCGCCTTCGACGGCGCGGGCCACCGACCCGGAATCGCGCACATTTGCCTGCACGGCGACGATTTGGCCGACATTGCCGAGGGGCGTCAAAAACGCGGCGGCCTCCGGGTCGCGAACGGCAACGCGCACGCGCGCGCCGCCTGCCGCCAGCCGTTTGACGACGTACCGGCCGAGAAAGCCGGATCCTCCGAATACCGTTATCAGGCGATCTGCCATAAGTCCGTCTTGCTGTTTGCGAAAACCGCATTGGGCGGTTCTTGCCTAGGCGTTTCTTTTCGGCTACGTACCTAGTATATATGAACACCCGAGGCAACGGCAGCAAGTGCCAGCGCTGCCCAGGTGGCGGAATTGGTAGACGCGCTAGCTTCAGGTGCTAGTGGCCGCAAGGTCGTGGAAGTTCGAGTCTTCTCCTGGGCACCATTTTTCAAACGGAACGCCGGATCCTGTGCCCCCCGTGTCTTCCCGTCTCCGCGTCGCGGCCGGGGAAAAGGAGCCAGGAAATGACGGCCAGGAAACGCTGAAATGAGCATCGAACTGCACAAGGGTGATTTGCCCGACGGCCTCGACCTTGGCGATTGCATCGCCATCGATACGGAAACCCTTGGGCTCAATCCGAACCGGGACCGGCTTTGCCTCGTGCAGCTTTCCGCCGGGGATGGCAATGCGCATCTCGTACAATTCGAAAAAGATAACTTCGATGCGCCAAACTTAAAACGAATCCTTACCGATAAAAACGTAACGAAGATTTTTCACTTCGGGCGATTCGATGTCGCCATGCTTTTTCGTTACCTCGGTGTGCGGACCGAACCGGTTTTTTGCACGAAGATTGCCTCCCGTCTTGCGCGCACCTATACGGACCGGCACGGCCTGAAAGACATTTGCCGCGAGCTTCTGAGCGTCGATTTGTCGAAGCAGCAGCAATCTTCCGATTGGGGTGCG
This sequence comes from Alphaproteobacteria bacterium, assembly GCA_021776275.1. Classification (GTDB taxonomy): domain Bacteria; phylum Pseudomonadota; class Alphaproteobacteria. Next base: position 25,994 of record JAJFGH010000048.1, read on the forward strand.
AAAGAGCTGACCCAGGCGCAGCGGGAATACGCGGCGTCCGACGTGCTCTATCTGCACCAGCTCCGTGAAAAGCTCGCCGAGATGCTTACCCGGGAAGGCCGGCTGGAGGTTGCCGAGGCCTGTTTCGAGTTTCTCCCCCATCGGGCATCGCTGGACCTGATCGGCTGGGCGGATGAGGACATCTTCCGCCACTAATCCCGCCCCAGGCTTCCCGCATAGCATTGATTTTTCACGTGTTCAGGCCCATACTCGCCCGAATTTCTAGACACCAGAGGAACGTCATGACCGCTAGGACGAAGCCGGAGAGCCTCCCGGACGACCTCGCCGCCGCGCGCCGCGTCTTCGCGATGGAGGCGGAAGGCCTGACCAGCTATGCCGCCGCGCTTGGGCGCGAGTTTACCGACGCCCTGGACCATCTGGCCGCCGTGACCGGACGCGTCATCGTGACCGGCATCGGCAAAAGCGGCCATATCGCCCGTAAGATTGCGGCGACCCTGGCGTCAACGGGCACACCGGCCTTTTTTGTGCATCCGGCCGAGGCCAGCCATGGCGACCTTGGCATGATCACGCCAAAGGATGCCGTGCTGGCCCTTTCCAATTCCGGCGAAACCCACGAGCTTGCCGATCTGCTTGCCTATACGCGGCGTTTTTCCATCCCGCTTCTTGCCGTGACGGCGCAACCGAAAAGCTCGTTGGCCGAAATGGCGGACGTGACGCTCAACCTGCCGGCGGCGGCAGAGGCCTGCCCATTGGGGCTGGCGCCGACGACGTCGACGACGGTGATGCTGGCGCTGGGCGATGCCCTGGCGGTTGCCCTGCTCGAGCGGAAAGGTTTCACCGCCGATGCCTTTCAGGTGCTGCATCCCGGCGGGCAATTGGGGCGTAATTTGCTTCGGGTTTCCGATGTCATGCATCGCGGCGACAAGATTCCACTGGTCGACCGGAAGGCGCCGATGTCGGATGCCTTGCTGGTCATGACGATGCGCAGCTTCGGTTGCATCGGGGTATTGCAAAACGACAACGAATTAATCGGCGTCATTACCGACGGGGATTTGCGCCGGCACATGGACGGCCTTCTTGAAAAGACGGCGGAAGACGTGATGACGCCGCGCCCAAAGACGATCCGGCCGAACGCGCTGGCGGCAGAGGCGCTTGGCTATATGAACGCGAGCAAGATCACCAGCCTTTTTGTGGTCGAGGATTCCCGGCCGGTGGGCATCCTCCATATCCACGATTGCTTACGCTCCGGCATTGCCTAAACGCAAGAAGCCGCCCCCGGCCAAAGGCGCTTTGCCGTTTCTGGCCGCCCGCCTGGGCCTGAGGCATCCGGGTTTGAAGCGTTTGAGCCTGAAATGGCTGCCCCGTCTTCGCTATCCGCGGAAAGCAACCAGCGCCCGGCCCCACGCGCGGCGAAGCCGGTATGTCGGCGTCCTGAAACTGCTGTTGCCAGCCATGGCCGCCGTGCTGATTGCGTTGGTGGCGTTTTGGCCACAGCTTCGAGATCGCACCGGCGAATTCCGGCTGCGCTTTGAGCCCATCGGCTCGCAAGATGCGGAGACCGTGCGCATGATCAATCCGCGTTTTCTTGGCGTCGACGATACCGATCGCCATTATACGATTACGGCTGGCCGGGCGACGCAGTTGGATGACGGGCGTATCAACCTTGAAAACCCGAAAGGGGACATGGCGCTTGAAGATGGATCCTGGGTCGTGCTTTCGGCAAACACCGGTATTTATCACAAGGCGCAGCAGCTGCTGGATTTGGCCGGCGGCGTCAATCTCTACCACGATGCCGGCTATGAATTTCATACCGAGCAGGCCAGCGTCGATCTTCAAGAGGGAACGGCGGCCGGCGATACGCCGACGGTGGGCCAGGGGCCGCTTGGCCATATTCGCTCGGAGGGGTTTCGTATTTTCGATGGTGGCGAACGCGTCCATTTCACCGGCCGCGCCCGCCTGGTGCTTTACGACGAAGAGGGGGCCGCAGCGGAATGATGCGCCATCCATTTTTTAAAAAAATAGGTCTGGTTGTTTTCTTCTTTCTGGCGCCGCTTGTTTCACCGGCGGCGGGCCAGGGATTGCATCTGGGCGGCGGCAAGGACGATGGCCCCATCGAGATTACGGCCAATGACGGCATCGAATGGTGGCAGTCGAAACAGCTTTACATCGCGCGCGGCAATGCGAAGGCCAATCGTGGCGAGGTGGATCTTTTCGGCGACGAGCTCACGGCCCATTACCGAACGGATACGGCCGGCAGCCGAGAGATTTGGCGCCTGGACGCGCTTGGCAATGTGCGCATTGTCTCGCCGACCGAACAGGCCTATGGCGACAAGGGCGTCTATGACGTCGACAAGGGCATCTTCGTCCTTACCGGCAAAGTGCGGCTGGACACGCCCGAGGAAAAGGTGACGGCAAAAGACAGCCTGGAATATTGGGCAAACAAAAACATGGCCGTTGCCCGTGGCGATGCCCTCGCCATTCGCGCCGACCGCCGCCTGCGCGGGGAAGTGCTGGTCGCCCATTTCCATGCGCCCGATTCTCAAGGCAAGCGCAAGCTGCGGCGCATCGAGGCCTATACGAATGTTCACGTCTCGACGCCCACCGAGATCGTTCGCGGTGACCGCGGCGTCTACGATGTCAAAAGCGGTATCGCGACGATTGTCGGATCGGTTAAGATTACGCGCGGCAATGACCAGATGAACGGCGAATATGCCGAGGTGGACATGAACACCGGGGTAAGCCGCCTTCTCAGCGGTCCCAAGGGCAGCACGGGCCGGGTAAAAGCCCTGGTTCGACCGTCAAAAAGCAAGGAAACGGGCCAAACGCCGCCCAAACGTTAGGAAGATTTTAAGGCAAAATGGCGCAAACCAAGGCCATGAAGAAAGAAGAAAAGTCCTCGGACAGCCCGCGGCTTGTTTCGGACAATGCCGGGCTCCGGGCGGTGAAACTGGGCAAACGTTTCAAGAAGCGGCCGGTGCTGCGCGAGGTTAGCCTCAGCGTCCAGCGAAGCGAGGCGGTCGGGCTTTTGGGGCCAAACGGCGCCGGCAAGACAACCTGCTTTCACATCATCACCGGGCTGATCACGCCCGATTACGGGCGCATTTTTCTGGACGGCGAAAGCGTCGGCGAGCTTCCCATGTACCGCCGCGCGCGCCTGGGCGTTGGGTATTTGCCGCAGGAGATGTCAATCTTTCGCGGGCTTTCCGTCGAAGACAACATTCGCGCCGTTCTTGAAGGGGTGGAGCCGGAACGCGAGGCGCGCGAGACGATCCTCGAAGATCTATTGGCCGAGTTTTCGATTACCCATTTGCGCCGCACGCCGGCCCTTGCCCTTTCCGGCGGCGAAAGACGGCGCGTCGAAATTGCACGCGCCTTGGCATCGCAACCGCATTTCATTTTATTGGACGAACCGCTGGCCGGGATCGACCCGATTGCCGTCGGCGACATTCGCGACCTCGTTTCCCATTTGAAGGATCGCGGCATCGGCGTTCTGATTACGGATCATAACGTCCGCGAAACCCTCGAGATCGTGGACCGTGCCTACATCCTTCACGATGGCATGGTGTTGATGGAAGGTTCCCCTTCCGAGATCGTCGCGCATGAGGATGTGCGTCGCGTTTATCTCGGGGAACGATTTAGTCTTTAACGGTTGGTAGGCGCCATGGCTCTGACCCAACGCCTCGATCTTCGGCAATCGCAATCCCTTGTCATGACGCCGCAATTGCAGCAGGCGATCAAGCTGCTGCAATTGTCGAATTTCGAACTCGCCACGTTCCTTGAAACGGAGGTGGAACGCAATCCGCTGCTGGAATTCGATGAAGGCGGCGGGGACACACCGGAGACGGCACCGGAAGAGGGGCCTGCGCCGACCGAGACAGCGCCGCTGGATGGCGATTTCGCAGAAAATTGGGAAAGCGAAGGCGCCGGCTATGAAGGCGATGCCGGTCTTGGCGGCTCTTGGGGAAGCGGGCAAGGCGGAAATTTTAGCGGCGAAGCGCCGAGCCTCGAACAGACGCTTTCCGGCGAGATCAGCCTTCGCGAACATCTTCTTGGGCAGTTGAACGTCGACCTCAACGACCCCATTGACCGGGTGATCGGCCGCCATCTCATCAACCTTCTTGACGAATCGGGCTATCTCACCGGCACGGTTTCCGGCATCGCGGAACAGCTTGGCTGCGACGTGGCGCGGGTGGAAGCCACGTTAGGCGTCCTGCAGGATTTCGACCCGCCCGGCGTTTTCGCGCGCGATCTGCGCGAGTGCCTCGCCATTCAATTGCGCGAGCGCGACCGGCTCGACCCGGCGATGGCGTGCATGCTTGAAAATCTCGACCTTCTGGCGCGCCACGAGACGGCCCGGCTGATGAAGCTTTGCCAGGTGGACAAGGAAGATTTGGTCGACATGATCTCGGAGATCCGTTCGCTGGACCCAAAGCCGGGGCTGGTGTTCGATGCAGCGGTGGCCCAGGCCATCATTCCCGACGTTCTCATGCGTCCCCAGCAGGGCGGCGGCTGGCTTGTCGAATTGAACGCCGAATCCCTTCCAAGGGTCCTCGTCAACAACGCTTATTATCAGCGTGTCAGCGGCGAGGCGCAGAAGAAAGAAGAAAAGGAATACATTTCCGAACAATTTCAATCGGCAAGCTGGCTGGTAAAATCCCTGCACCAGCGGGCGACAACGATCTTGCGCGTCGCAAGCGAGATCGTCCGTCAGCAGGACGCTTTTTTCCGTCATGGGGTTCAGCATCTTCGCCCTCTCGTGCTGCGCGACATCGCAACCGTCATCGACATGCACGAAAGTACGGTAAGCCGGGTTACCGCGAACAAATTTCTTCTTACGCCGCGTGGCGTTTACGAACTGAAATATTTCTTCACGGCGTCGATCGCCGGAACCGGCGAAGGCGAAACCCATTCCGCCGAGGCCGTCCGCCAGCGGATCAAGACATTGATCCACGCCGAGAAGCCGGACGCGGTTTTTTCCGATGATAAAATCGTCGAAATTCTGCGGGCCGATGACATCGAAATTGCCCGGCGAACCGTTGCAAAATACCGCGAAGCTCTAGGGATTCCGTCTTCCGTTCAGCGCCGCCGCCAGAAGGCATCGGTGCTGTAGCCCCCCTATTGACTTGGGTGGTGGCCGGCACTATCGTCCCGCCGCGCTCAAATGCGCCACATTGCAATCGCATAGCGATCAAACCATTCGATCCAAATCACGGCCAGGGGTTGGTGCTGCAAGGCACCCGGAACCAATTATGGAAGTTACGGATCTGATCACGCCGGAAAGCGTGATTCTAAACTTGCGGGCAACCAGCAAGAAACAGGCTCTCCAGGAGCTTGCCCAGAGGGCGGCCAAGATCACCGGCCTGCATGAGCGGGCCATCTTCGACGTTTTGCTCGAACGCGAAAAGCTGGGCACGACCGGCGTCGGCGCCGGCGTGGCCATCCCCCATGGCAAGCTGGATGCAGTGGAAACGCTTTGCGGCGTTTTCGCAAAGCTGGAGAAACCGATCGACTTCGAAGCGATCGACGAGCGTCCCGTCGATTTAATCTTCATGCTGCTGGCGCCCGAATCGGCCGGTGCCGATCATTTGAAGGCCCTGGCGCGAATTTCGCGGCTCCTTCGGGACGAAACGATCTGCACGAAACTGCGCGGCTTCGACACGGTTGAAGCGATTTATGCGCTGCTTATCGGCGCGGACGAAGCCGGCGGCAGTTAAGGCCAAAGAAAAAGGCGGGAGCTTTCGCCCCCGCCCGACGGTTTTTTGCAAACCTCGTTTTATGAAATTTTTTGCAGTCCGCGTCAGTGCAGGCTGACGGGACGCATGTCGTTTTCCAGGATCGCCGCATGGGCAAGGAGCAACTCATCCAGCACGGCGAGCTGCGTGCCATCGGCGGCGTGAATGGCGTAGCCCTGTCCGCCATCCGCCTGGATGGTGATCGGGCGTACATAGGCGACGTGCTGCAAGCCCAGGGAGGCAAAGTCGTCGCCGGAGAGTCGCCGCAATTGTTCGTTTTTGTTGATCATCGATGTCGCTCCGTTACACCGCCGCCTTTTCCGACCGCACGTCGATCGTCGGCGGCGTGCGATTCTCGCGGATGGTCACCTTGCGGACCCGGTCGTCGACGCTTGGCCGGACCAGGTCGATGTGCAGAAGGCCGTTGTCGTAGGAGGCGTCCGTTACCTCGATGCCTTCGGCAAGCACGAAGCGCCGCTGGAATTTGCGGGTTGCGATTCCGTGGTAATGAAATTTGCGGTTTTCTTCCTCTTCCTTCTGGCCGCCCTCGATGACCAGTTCGTTGCCCTCGATGGCAACGTTTAAATGGGTGGCGTCAAAACCGGCAACGGCCAGGGTGATGCGAAGCCCGCCGTCTTCCAATTGCTCGATGTTGTAGGGCGGGTACCCTTCGTTCGCGGCCTTTGTGGCGCGATCCAGGGTGCGCTCGAATTGATCGAATCCAAGCAGAAAGGGGCTGTCAAAAAGCGAAAAGCGTGTCATGTGCCATCTCCTCGAAAATGAGCAAGGTGCAAATGGGTCCGGCTTGTCCGGCGCCCGGTCGTGGCGGCCCGTTCGGCACCGCCATGCTGCTATGGCGCTATTTGGGAGGTGGGGCGTAAAAATCAAGGGGGCGGCCCAGATAAGGGCCTTTGGCGTGGGCTTGCGTTTCGGGGGGTGGTGGAGCCAGTCGGAATCGAACCGACGACCTCTACAATGCCATTGTAGCGCTCTCCCAACTGAGCTATGGCCCCGAATGTTTCTTGCGGCTGGGGTTCCGCCTTGCCCGCCTGACCCAGCCCGGAGAGGGGCCGCAAGGGTGGGGGCTTCGGCCGGTGAGGGCAAGCGAAAAACGCGGCTAGCTTTTCTCAAGCCGAATGGGCGGATCGAGCACTTGCGTCACGTCTTCCGCATCGTCATCCAGATCGGCGCTGCCCGGGATCAAGTCTTCGTCGTCTTCCGCACCGTCAATCGCAATTTTATCGATCTCGGCATCGAAATCGTCGTCCTCCGCATCGGCGTTGCCCTTGATGGCGGCGGGCACTGATTTCGGCGGCGCACTGATTTCGGCTTCCTTCGCCTTGCGGTCGCGCTTGGCTTTTGACGGCGGCTCGCTGGCCTCGACCGTGCCGCATTTCGGGCAGGTGGGAAGCGCGGCCCCCATATCGTAATAACGGGCGCCGCAGCTAGTGCAGAGGTGCTTCTTGCCCCAATCCGGTCTTTCCACTTTTGCCGATCCTTAAGCCGGGTGAAACTGTCTAAGCCCTTTGCCACGATCGTTTCCGTCTGTCAAAACGAATTTGCGGGCGGCGCGCATTTCTTTGCCCTGCGTGGCGCCGGGGCCGCCGCATGTGGTAAAGATTGCCGAAAGCCCAGCTTACCCGAGGCCCGTCATGCATCCGCTTCAATCCGCCGCCGCCGGCCCGCTTTGCGGCACGGTTTCCGTTCCGGGAGACAAATCGATCTCGCACCGGGCGCTTCTGCTGGCGGCCATGGCCATCGGCGAAACCGAGATCGAGGGCCTGTTGGAGGCGGACGACGTGCGGCGGACGGCCGCCGCCTTGCGCATGCTTGGAGTTGAAATCATCGAGGTCGGCGGCGGCATCTGGCGCCTTCATGGCGTCGGCGTCGGCGGCCTGGCCGAGCCCGACGACGTTCTCGATTTTGGCAATTCCGGTACCGGCGCGCGGCTAACCGCAGGCCTGCTTGCCACCCACCCCTTCACAAGCTTTCTCACCGGCGACGCCTCCTTGCGCCGCCGCCCGATGGCCAGGATTGTCCAGCCCCTGGCCGAGATGGGCGCGCGCTTCATCGGCCGTTCGGGATCGCGCCTGCCGCTGAGCATTCTCGGAACGAACGAGCCGATGCCGATTTCCTACACCTTGCCCGTGGCCTCCGCCCAGGTGAAATCGGCGGTTCTGCTGGCGGGGCTGAACGCGCCTGGCCGGACGCGCGTGATCGAGCCGGTGCCGACGCGCGATCACACGGAACGGCTCCTGCGCCATTTCGGCATGCCGCTCCGGACCGACGCCGGACCGGACGGCAGCCGCATCGTGGAATTGGAGGGGCAGCCGGAAATCCATGCGCGGAACTTGGCCGTGCCCTCGGACCCGTCTTCGGGGGCCTTTCTCGCGGCGGCGGCCCTGCTTGTGCCCGGTTCGGACATCACGCTTCGCCGCCTGGGGGCCAATCCGCTTCGCACCGGCTTTTATACGACCCTTGCGGAAATGGGAGCGGCGCTCGATTGGCAGGCGCCCCGGGAAGAGGGCGGCGAACCGGTCGCCGATCTTCACGTGCAAGCCTCTTCCTTGAAAGCGGTCGACGTGCCGGCGGCCAGGGCGCCCTCGATGATTGACGAATACCCGGTTCTTGCCGTCGCGGCGGCGGCGGCGGAAGGCACGACGGTCCTGAACGGCCTGGCCGAGCTTCGCGTGAAGGAAAGCGACCGGCTGGCGGCGATTGCCGCGGGCCTTCGGGCCTGCGGCGTCGAAGTGGAAGAGGGCGAGGACCGTCTCGTCATTCATGGGCAGGGCGGCAGGCTGGTCGGCGGCGGAAAGGTGCATACCCAAATGGATCACCGCATCGCCATGGCGTTTTTGACCTTCGGCATGGCCGCCGAGCGGCCCGTGCAAATCGACGATGGCGCCATGATCGACACCAGTTTTCCGGGCTTTGTCGATCTGATGAACGGGATCGGCGCGCGGATCACAGGGCCCGGCGCGTGACGGGAAATGGCCGCGTCATCGCCGTCGATGGGCCGGCGGCGGCGGGCAAGGGCACATTGGCGCGGCGTCTGGCCGAGGCGCTCGATTATGCTCATCTCGACACCGGGCTTCTCTATCGGGCAATCGGCCTTGCCTTGCTGCGGGCGGGCGCGGACCCGGCCGAAGAGGCCGCCGCCGTTGCCGCCGCGGAAAGGCTGGAAACCCTAGATCTAGGGGATCCGGAGCTCCGGCAGGATCATGTAGCGGCTGCGGCCACAAAACTGGCCGTTTTTCCGGCGGTCCGCGACCAATTGCTCCGTTTTCAGCGCGATTTCGCCGCCCGGCCGCCCGGGGGCAAAAAAGGGGCCGTCATCGAGGGCCGGGACATCGGGACCGTCGTTCTGCCCGATGCCCCCTGCAAGCTTTTCCTTACGGCCAGCTTGGAAGTGCGGGCGGAACGCCGCCTTAAGGAGTTGCGGGAACGGGGTGTGGAGAGTATACGTAGCAGCCGGATTTTGAAGGAGATGCGTGAGCGCGACGCACGGGATCAAAATCGGGCCGTCGCGCCTCTTCGTCCTGCGGAAGGTGCGGTGACCATCGATACGACCGAGCTGGACGCAGACGCCGCCTTCGAAGCAGCGATGAACATCATTCGATCGCAGCGGCCGTTTCTCGACAAGGGCTGACCTGAATGGAAGGTGCCTGGTCGAAGTTTGCCGTTGCGAGTTGGGAGAGAAGAGTAAGTGCCGGAACAATCGATAGTTGAAGATGCGCCTCCCGTAATGGGAGAAAGCTTTGCCGCCCTTTTGGAAGAGTCGTTGGGGGTGGAGAAGAGCCTTGAAGGCAGTGTCATCAAAGGCACGGTCTTGGGAATCGATAACGATCTGGTGTTGATCGATGTCGGTCTGAAGGCGGAAGGCTATGTCGCACTGAAAGAATTTTCCGACGCGGGGTTGCCGCCGGAGATCAAGACGGGGGACGTGGTTGATGTCTACCTCGTCCGCATGGAAAACAAGAACGGCGAGGCCATCCTCAGCCGCGAAAAGGCCCGCCGCGAAGAGGCGTGGAACCTTCTCGAAGAATCCTTCAACGAGGGCCACCATGTGTCGGGCGTTATCTTCGGCCGCGTGAAGGGCGGCTTTACGGTGGATCTTTCGGGCGCGGTGGCGTTCCTGCCGGGCAGCCAGGTGGACCTTCGTCCCATTCGCGACGTCAACCATCTCATGGGCCCGCCGCAAACCTTCCAAATTCTCAAGATGGATCGCCGGCGCAGCAACATCGTGGTTTCGCGCCGCGCCGTCCTCGAAGAATCCCGTGCCTCGGCGCGCACCGAACTCATTTCCGACCTGCAAGAAGGGCAGGTTCGCGAAGGCGTGGTGAAGAACATCACCGACTATGGCGCTTTCGTCGATTTGGGCGGCGTGGACGGCCTGTTGCACGTAACGGACATCGCCTGGCGGCGGATCAACCATCCTACCGAAGTGCTGAACATCGGCGAGACGGTGAAGGTAAAGGTTATTCGCTTCAACCCGGAGACCCAGCGCATCAGCCTTGGCATGAAGCAGCTTGAGGCGGATCCGTGGGAAGGCGTCCAAGCCAAATACCAGGTTGGCAGCGTCTTTACCGGACGCGTCACGAACATCACCGACTATGGCGCCTTCGTCGAGCTTGAACCCGGCGTAGAAGGGTTGGTCCACGTCTCGGAAATGAGCTGGACGAAAAAGAACGTTCATCCGGGCAAGATCATTTCGACCAGCCAGGAAGTCGAAGTCAAAGTGCTGGACGTCGATTACGAGCGCCGGCGCATCAGTCTCGGCCTCAAGCAATGCACCCAGAACCCCTGGGAAGAATTCCGCGAGACCTATACGGCAGGCACCGTCGTCGAAGGGGAAATCAAGAACATTACCGAGTTTGGCATGTTTGTCGGTCTGACCGACGACATCGACGGCATGGTGCATCTTTCCGATCTTGATTGGACCCGTCCCGGCGAAGAAGTCCTGGCAGAGTTCAACAAGGGGGACCAGGTCAAGGCGAAGGTGCTGGAAGTCGATATCGAGAAAGAGCGCGTCAGCCTCGGCATCAAGCAGCTTACGGAAGACCCCTATCGCGGCAGCGCCAGCGAATTGAAAAAGGGCAGCCGTGTCACCTGTACGGTGACGTCCGTTTCGGACAAGGGGGTCGACGTGCAGGTTGGCGAAGTGATGGCTTTCCTGCGCAAGGGCGATCTGTCGCGCGACCGCAGCGAACAGCGGCCCGACCGTTTTGCCCCCGGCGACAAAATCGATGCGTTGGTGACGGCCTTCGATCCGAAGAGCCGCAAGCTTTCCCTCTCGATCAAGACCCTCGAGGTGCAGGAGGAAAAGAAAGCGATGGCGCAATATGGTTCCTCCGACAGCGGGGCGAGCCTGGGCGACATCTTGGGCGCGGCCATTAACAAAAAATCCGCCGAGAGCGCCGAGGAAGAAAAAAAGAAGGCACCGACCGATAGCGTCGAAGACGCAGACGGCGATGCCAAGGAAGAGGACGCATAAGGGCGCCCGGCATCCGAACCTGTCCCTGGTGTCCACACCTCGAGGCCTAGATTGCCGCCATGTCCCTGGATGCCGACATCCGAATCGATCGTCAACGTCTAAAGCGTAAGCTCGCCTTCTGGCGGGTGCTGGCCGTGCTTGCCTTGCTGGCCGTGCTTCTGGTCGCCAGCGGCCGGGGCCTGGATCCGCTGCGCGGCCCCTATATCGCCCGCATCGACGTTACCGGGGTCATCGTCGAGGACCGCGAACGCGACACAGTCCTGCAGGAAATAGCGGCAAACGACCGGGTTCGGGCCGTGCTGGTCTATATCGACAGCCCCGGCGGCACGATGGTGGGCGGGGAGACCCTTTATAAGGGTTTGCGCGCCATTGCCGAAAAAAAGCCCGTTGTCGCGGTGCTTGGCACGGTCGCCGCTTCCGGCGGCTACATGACGGCGATTGCCGCTGATCACATCGTGGCCCGCGAAGGGACGATCACCGGCTCGATCGGCGTCATCTTTCAAACGGCAGAAATCACCTCGTTGCTGAAAAAGCTCGGCGTTGAAACAACGGCCATCAAAAGCGCGCCGCTGAAAGCGTCGCCCTCGCCGCTCGAAAAACTGACGCCGCAGGCACGCAAGGCCACCCAAATCCTCGTCGATGACATGTTCGAGCTGTTCATCGACATGGTGGCGGACCGCCGCGGCCTGGACCGGGGGACGGTCCGCACCCTCGCCGATGGCCGGGTCTATACGGGCCGTCAGGCGAAGGTCAAGAAGCTGGTGGATGCGCTGGGGGGCGAAGGGGAGGCCCGGCAATGGCTGGAGACCGCCCGTGGGGTCGATCCGGAGCTGCCGGTCCGGGACGTGGTGGTCCATCCCGAGGACCTGCTGTGGCGCCGGGCGGGCACGGCGATTTTCGGAAAAGCGGTTTTTTCTGAAAGGCTTACCCTTGACGGCTTGGTTTCGCTCTGGCACCCTGAACGGCCTTAATCCGCCGTTCGCGCCGATTGGGAGTGCAGCGAAACACGTGGCGAGGGACAAGGCCGACCATGACAAAATCCGAATTAATTCAGTATCTCGCAGAGCAGAATCCCCATCTTTATCAGCGGGACATCGAACGCGTCGTGGCAACCATTTTCGATGAAATTGCCGCCGCCCTCGCCCATGGCGAACGGGTCGAGCTGCGTGGCTTTGGCGCGTTCTCGGTGAAACGCCGCGATGCCCGGGTTGGGCGCAACCCGCGGACCGGCGAAACGGTTCGCGTGGCCGAGAAATTCATTCCTTTCTTCAAGACCGGTAAGGAGCTCCGGGAACGGCTGAACGGCAAGGGCTAACGCCGCCGCAGGCCTCGCCCGTCTCTGGGCCGGAACGAGATTTCAAGGCCATGCGGTTTCTTGCCCGCCTTTTCGCCTTTGCTTTTGCCCTTTTTGCCATTCTTTTTGCCGCCGCCAATCCTGGCGATCTGACGGTCGAACTCTGGCCGTTGCCCTATGTGGTGACGCTGCCGGTCTATGCGGCGATCTTGGGCGCGGCCGTTTTTGGTTTTCTTGCCGGGGCCCTGGCCGTGTGGCCGTCGCTGCACCGTTCGCAGCGGCTGGCCCGGCGCGAAGCCAAGGAGATCGCGGCCCTTGAGGAAGAGACGGCGCGTCTTCGCGATCCCGATGCGCCGCCGCCAAAGCGGTCCCTGTTTCCGCGTCTCTTGTCCGGCCGAAAAGGCCCCTGAACGGGCCGGGGCAAGGCGGGCAGGGTTTTTGGAAATCTGCTATATAGGCGCCGGCCCCCAGACGATGAGGGCTTTTTCCGGAACGCCACGTGACGCGAGCACCGAAGCCAATGACCCCAGGCGATCCCGCCAAGCGAATTTTTTGCGCGGTTGATACGAACGACCTTGCCGTGGCGCGCGGCTTTGCCCGCGCGCTTGGCGCACGCGTCGGCGGCATCAAGCTTGGCCTGGAATTTTTCACCGCCCTTGGGCCCGAAGGCGTGCGTGCCCTTGGCGATGCGGCGCCGCTTTTCCTCGACCTTAAATATCATGACATTCCGAACACGGTGGCCGGGGCCGTTCACGCTGCGGTGGGCTTGGGGCCCCGTTTTCTCACGGTGCACATAGCGGGCGGCGCGGCGATGTTGCGGGCCGCGGCGGAGGCGGCGGCGACGGCGGCAAAGACCGCCGGATGCGCCCGCCCGCTTTTGCTGGGTGTGACGGTGCTGACAAGCCTGGACGCCCAGGATCTGGACGCGGTCGGCCTTCGCGGCCCGATCGGCGAACGCGCGTTGCGCCTGGCGGAGCTTGCGGCCGAGGCCGGGCTCGATGGGGTTGTGGCGTCGGCCCAGGAAGCGCCGGCCATCCGCAAACGATTGGGCCCCGATTTTAAACTCGTCGTGCCGGGGATTCGGCCCTCCTTCGCACAAATCGCCGACCAAAAACGCGTGACGACGCCCGCCGAAGCGCTGGCCGCCGGCGCCGATTTTCTCGTCATCGGCCGGCCGATCACCGAGGCGGACGATCCCCTCGCCGCGTTGGACCGGATCGTCGAGGAAATCGACGGCGCTTCATGACGGTGGAAGCAAAAATTTGCGGCGTCGCGACGCCGGAGGCGCTGGCGGCGGCGGTCGAGGGCGGCGCCCAATTCGTCGGCTTCGTCTTCTACCCGCCTTCGCCACGGCACCTTGCGCTGGAGACGGCGCGCGGCCTGGCCCTTGCCACGGCTGCGGGGGTGCAAAAGGTCGGTCTTTTCGTCGATGCGGCGGATGCGGAAATGGCCGCCGTCTGCGAGGCCGTGCCGCTCGATCTCTTGCAATTGCATGGCGAGGAGACGCCCGCGCGGGTGGCGGCCGTTCGCGCACGATTTGGCCTGCCCGTTATGAAGGCCATCCGCCTTGGCGCGGCCGAAGACGTTGCGAAGGCGGCGGCCTATTCGGACGTTGCCGACCGGTTGCTGTTCGATGCGCGTGGACCGGCAGGGAGTTTGCCCGGGGGAAGGGGCCAAGCCTTTGAATGGAAATGGCTTTTAGGACATGATGGGCCGTTGCCCTGGATGTTGTCCGGGGGGCTCAACGCCTCTAATGTGGCGATGGCTGTCCGGCAAAGCGGTGCCCGGGCGGTCGACGTTTCCTCCGGCGTCGAGGACAAACCGGGCCATAAGGACCCAAAGCGGATCGCCGAATTTCTTTCGGCGCTTGCCGCGCTTTGAATTTATAGGCCAAAGAAGGAACGGCATGACGGACCCGGCCAAACAAAAGGTCAACACCTATCGCGATGGCCCCGATCGGGAGGGGCATTTCGGAATTTTTGGTGGGCGTTTCGTCGCCGAAACGCTGATGCCGCTCGTCCTCGAGGTGGAGAAGGCCTATGAGGCGGCGAAGCAAGACAAAGCCTTTGTCCGCGAGCTTGCCTATTACCTCGAACATTATGCCGGCCGGCCAAGCCCGCTTTACTTTGCCGAAGGGCTGACCCGGCATTTCGGCGGCGCGAAGGTTTATTTCAAACGGGACGAGCTCAACCATACGGGCGCGCACAAGATCAACAATTGCATCGGCCAAGTGCTGCTTGCCCGCAAGATGAAAAAAACGCGCATCATTGCCGAGACCGGCGCCGGCCAGCATGGCGTTGCGACGGCGACGGTTTGCGCCTTGTTTGGCCTGGATTGCCGCATCTATATGGGCGAGGTCGACATGAAGCGGCAATCGCCAAACGTCTTTCGGATGAAGTTGCTGGGCGCGGAAGTCGTGCCGGTAACGTCCGGTTCGGCGACGTTGAAAGATGCGATGAACGAGGCGCTGCGCGATTGGGTGACGAACGTTGAAGACACCTATTACCTGATTGGCACGGCCGCCGGCCCGCACCCTTATCCGGAAATGGTGCGCGACTTTCAATCCGTGATCGGTGGCGAGGTCCGCAAACAGATCATGAAGGCCGAGGGCCGCCTACCGGACAGCCTGGTGGCGTGCATCGGCGGCGGCTCGAACGCGATCGGCCTGTTCCATCCCTTTCTCGACGACCGCGACATTCGCCTGATCGGCGTCGAAGCCGCCGGCAAGGGCATCGAAACCGGCGAGCACGCCGCGTCGCTTTCGGCCGGATCGCCCGGCGTCCTGCATGGCAACCGCACCTATCTGCTGCAGGACGCGGACGGGCAGATCCAAAACGCCCATTCGATTTCCGCCGGCCTCGATTATCCCGGCATCGGGCCCGAGCATGCCTGGCTCCACGAGATGGACCGGGTGGAATATGTCGCCGTTACAGACGTGGAGGCGCTGGAGGCTTTCCAGCTTTGTTCGCGCATCGAAGGCATCGTGCCGGCGTTGGAGCCATCCCATGCGCTGGCCCATGTGGCGAAGCTTGCCCCGGATTTGCCGGCGGAGCATTTGCTGGTCATGAATCTTTGCGGCCGTGGCGACAAGGACATCTTCACGGTTGCCGAAGCCTTGGGAGTTACGCTTTGAGCGCGGGGCGCCTGGCGCAGCGTTTTGCTGCCCTGGCGAAAGCGGGCCGGGCGGGCTTCATTCCCTTTATTACGGCGGGCGATCCGGACGCGGCGACGTCCCTTGCCATCCTTAAAGGGCTGGCGGGCGCGGGCGCGGATGCGATCGAGCTGGGCATGCCGTTCTCGGACCCGATGGCGGACGGCCCGACCATTCAGGCAAGCTCGTTGCGGGCCCTTAAGGCCGGCGAGACCCTTCGCCATACCCTTGAGATGGTGCGCGCCTTTCGCAAGGAAGACGCGGAAACGCCCCTGGTGCTGATGGGCTATTACAACCCAATCTACGTTTACGGGGTGGCGGCGTTTTTGCGCGACGCGCTGGCGGCCGGGGTCGATGGCTTGATCGTGGTCGATCTGCCGCCGGAAGAGGACGGCGAGCTTTGCTTGCCCGCGATTGACGCGGGCCTGCCCTTTATCCGGCTGGCGACGCCGACGACGGACGACCGGCGTTTGCCGAAGGTGCTCGAAAATGCCCAAGGCTTTCTTTATTACGTTTCCATCACCGGCATCACCGGCACCCAGGCGGCATCCAACGCCGCCGTGGCCGAGGCCGTGGCGCGGCTTCGCCGGCACACGGATTTGCCGATCGCCGTCGGTTTCGGCATTCGTTCGCCGGAACAGGCGAAAAATATGGCGGGCATCGCCGATGCCGTCGTCGTCGGCTCGGCGGTGGTGCAGAAAATTGAAGAAGGGGTTGCTTCGGGACGCGTACAGGCGGATCTGGTCGATGCCGTTCTTCAATTTGTTGGGGAACTTGCGGCCGGTGTCGGCAAGGCCAGCCGCACATCGAAACCGCGCTCTTCCAGAGAGGACGTCGCATGAATTGGTTACGCAATTTCGTTCGCCCAAAGATACGTGCCATCGTGCGCAAGCGCGAGGTGCCGGAAAATCTTTGGGAAACCTGTTCGGATTGCGGGCAGATGATCTTTCACCGCGAGTTGGAAGCGAATTTGCGCGTTTGCACGGAATGCGGTTTTCACATGCGGCTTACGCCGGAGGCGCGGCTCGCCCTGCTGTTCGATGGGGGGGAGTATCACCGCATCGAACTTCCCGAAGTGCCGTCGGACCCGCTTCGCTTTCGCGACAAGCGGCGCTATGCGGACCGGTTAAAGGACGCGCGCAGCAAGACGGGTGAAAACGATGCGATCGTCGTCGCCCATGGGAAAATCGGTGGCGTCAACACCGTCATTGCTGCCTTCAATTTTGCGTTTCTGGGCGGGTCGATGGGAATGGCCGTCGGCGAGGGCATCGTGGCGGCGGCAAGGCTGGCGCTGCTTCAGGAATCGCCCTTCGTCGTGATCCCCGCATCGGGCGGCGCGCGCATGCAGGAGGGCGTGCTCTCCTTGATGCAGATGGCCCGGACAACGGTCGCCGTCGAAGAAGTAAAAGAGGCGGGGCTTCCCTATATCGTTCTGTTGACGAACCCGACGACCGGGGGCGTCACGGCATCCTTTGCCATGCTTGGCGATCTAGCCATCGCCGAGCCCGGCGCCATTATCGGCTTTGCTGGTGCGCGCGTGATCGAAACAACGATCCGGGAATCCTTGCCGGAAGAGTTTCAGCGCTCGGAATATTTGCTTCAGCACGGCATGATCGACATGGTCGTGCCGCGGTCGGAGCTTCGCGACACCATGGCCCGGGTTCTCGGCCTCTTGCGCAACCGGGGGCCTGCCGGCGACGTTATTCCCATTGCGCGGACGGAAATCGCGCCGCCGCGCCCGGACTGATTTCATGCGGCTTCGGAGACGCGCGTGACGCGGACGGTGGATCCGATCCTCGAACGGCTGGCAAGGCTGCACCCGAAGGCGATCGACCTTTCGCTGGCGCGGATTGCGCGGCTGCTGGCGGCCCTCGATCATCCTGAAGCGGCGCTTCCCCCCGTTCTGCACGTGGCCGGTACGAACGGCAAAGGTTCCGTCATTGCCTTTCTTCAGGCGATTTTCGGCGCGGCCGGGTATCGGGTTCAGGCCTATACTTCGCCCCATCTCGTTCGTTTCAACGAACGCATCCGCTTGAACGGCCGGCCGATTGACGAGGCGCGTCTCGCTTGTCTGCTCGAGCGTTGCGAGACGGCGAACGGGAACGAAGCGGTCACCTTTTTCGAGATCACCACGGCGGCGGCCTTTCTGGCCTTTGCCGAAGCGCGGGCGGAAGGTGACGTGCTGCTGCTGGAAACGGGCCTGGGTGGCCGGCTCGACGCGACGAACCAGATTGCCCGGCCGCTGCTTTCCGTGCTGACGCCGATTGGAATCGACC
>JAJFGH010000049.1 GCA_021776275.1 Alphaproteobacteria bacterium
CCGATTCAAAATCGGCGAACAGCGGCTGCACGTTCCGTAACACGGTTTCCCCGGTTGTCGAATAGCGGTTGTGGCCGATGGCGGCGCTTCCGGCCAGGCTCTCGATGGTGGCGGTTCCGGCTCCAAAATTATCGCTGACCAGGCCCATGGCGCGATGGTTGTGGAAGTGGTGACCGTCAAAGGTGACGATGCCGGCTGCCTCCTGGCCACGGTGCTGCAGCGCGTGCAGACCAAGGGCCGTATGCGCGGCGGCGTCCATATGGCCATAGATGCCAAAGACCCCGCATTCTTCTTGGAGATGGTCCTCATCGAAAGGGTTAGTTTTCTGCATTTCCGGTCCGTTTGCCAAGGCTATTGGTGACGTTCGATCAGTCGCTCCATGGCTCCGCGCTCGTCTTCGTTATAGCCCGATTCCTCCGCGTCGGCAGCCGATTTCGGATCCTGGAACCGTTGCATGAGGCGGCTTATGGAAAGGACCTCCCAGGCGCGGGCCTTAACGTCGCGGATCGCTTGCACGCCTTCCTTCTCGTCCTCGTCCGGAACGACCCCGGAAAGAAGGCTGGCGCCGACGGCCACGAATGGCATCAGCATCGAATCCTGCACCCACCCTGGCTGGCCGCGCGAGGGCATCGTCCATGCGAACATCAGATAAAAGAGCGAAAGCAGCAGGGCGCCCCGCATCAGGCCAAAGAAAAGGCCCAGCCCGCGATCGATCGGCTTGAGCTTGCTTTCCTTTACGCGTGCGGCGATGACGCGGGCAATCAAGGAAAAGACGAGCATGGAGGTGATAAAGAGGGCAATCGCCAGCACGATATCAGCCAAAAGGGGCACGGCAACGATTTCATATGCGTAAGGCCGCGCCGCGCTAAAGCCGTAAACCGTCACCAGCGCCGAACCGGCCCAGGCCCCAAGCGAGAGAAGCTCGCGCACGAAACCGCGGCTTAAAGCCAAGATGGCGGAGAGCAAAAGTACGCCCAGAATAATCAGATCGGCCGTATTCAGGGGGAAGTCGGTCATCGTCTCTCCGTTTAGGAAGGCTGTTTTTCCATTTGGGTGGCGGATTTCTGTTTACGGTGAAGCAGCGCCGAAAGCTCGGTCAAGTGGCGAACCGTCTCCAGCGAAAGCGTGCTGCCGCCCTTTTTCGATTTGTGGGCCTGGGGCGCAATGGCTTCGGCGAAGCCGAGTTTGGCGGCCTCTTTCAACCGGGCGTCGCGTTGGCTAACGGTCCGCACCTCCCCGGAAAGGCCGATCTCGCCGAAGATGACGGCGTCTTGGGGAAAGGGGATGTCGCGGAAAGCGGAGACCAGCGCCGCCGCGACGGCCAGATCGGCGGCGGGCTCGGTGATCCGCAAGCCTCCCGCAACGTTCAGATAGACGTCCTGGCCGCCAAGGGCGAGGCCGCAGCGCGTTTCCAGCACGGCAAGAATCATCGCCAATCTTCCCCCGTCCCAGCCGACGACGGCGCGACGCGGCGTGCCGAAGGACGACGGCGCGACCAGGGCCTGGATTTCGACCAGCATGGGGCGGGTGCCTTCTACGCCGGCGAACACGACCGTGCCGCTGACATTGCCGGGGCGCTCGGAAAGGAAGAGGGCGGAGGGGTTCGAGACCTGCATCAGGCCGCTATCGGTCATCTCGAAGACGCCAATCTCGTTCGTGGGGCCGAAACGGTTCTTTACGGAACGCAGGATGCGGAATTGGTGGCCGCGCTCTCCCTCGAAATAAAGGACGGTGTCGACCATGTGTTCCAACACCCGGGGGCCGGCGATCATCCCTTCCTTCGTGACGTGGCCCACCAGAAGGACGGTGATCTGGCGGCGTTTGGCGAGGCGGATAAGCTCTTGGGCGCTGGCGCGCACCTGGGCGACCGTGCCGGGGGCCGAATCAAGGCTGTCCACATACATCGTCTGAATGGAATCGATGACCACCAAATCCGGGCCATCGGCGACGTCGAGGCTTGCCAGGATGTCGCGAAGGTTGGTGGCCGTGGCAAGGCCGACCTTGGCCGTGTCCAGCCCCAGCCGTGCGGCCCGCAGCCGTACTTGGTCGATGGCCTCCTCGCCGGAGATGTAGACGGCGCGGGCCTGATCGGCGATGGCGGCCGCCACTTGAAGCAGAAGGGTGGATTTGCCGATGCCGGGATCGCCGCCCACGAGGAGTGCGGAACCGGCCACGAGGCCTCCGCCGCACACGCGGTCGAATTCCTCAAGCTTCGTTTCCAGACGGGGGAGCGGCGGCTCGCTCCCTTTCAGGCCGACGAAATCGACACGCGCGGCGCGCCCTTTACGCGCGCCGCCTTTTCCCAGCCCGCCCGGGGCGGACTCGCGTGCCGCTTCTTCGATGATGGCGTTCCATGCGCCGCAGGCGTCGCAACGCCCGCTCCATTTCGGGTGGCTGGCGCCACAGGCCTGGCAGACGTAATGCGCCGTATTTCGGGCCAAAGTTCCAGGGTTCCCCGGTTTGAGGGCTTGGCAGGTCTTGTCTTAAGGCTTGCGTACTTGCATCTGGATGGGCCCCTCCGCCTTCCCATGAATGAACTGGTCGACGTGGGGGTTGTCCGCGTTGTCAATCTCGGCGACGGGGCCGTCCCAGATGATTTCGCCATTATAAAGCATGGCCACGCGGTCGGCGATGCGCCTGGCGCTGGCCATGTCATGGGTGATGGAAAGGGCGGTCACCTGCATTTGCTTGACGCTGTGGACGATCAGCCGGTCGATGATGCTGCCCATGATCGGGTCCAGCCCGGTCGTCGGCTCATCGAAGAAAATCACCTTTGGGCTGGTGGCGATGGCGCGGGCCAGGCCCACGCGTTTGCGCATGCCGCCCGAAAGCTCCGCCGGGGCCATCTCGGCCACGCGCGCGTCCAGTCCGACGCTGGCAAGCATCTCAAGCGCCACGCCCTTTGCCTGCTTGCGGGGCATGCCATGGGCCTGGATTAGGCCGAAGGCGACGTTTTCCCAGACCTTGAGGCTGTCGAAGAGGGCGCCGCTTTGAAACAGCATGCCAAATTGCTTGAGAAGCTCTTCGCGATCGCGCTCGCTGATGTGAACGACTTCCTTGCCGTCGATCTGGATGCTGCCTTCTTCCGGCGTAACCAGGCCAAGAATGCATTTCAGCAAAACGGATTTGCCGCTGCCGGAGCCGCCAATTACAACGACGGATTCGCCAACCCCGATGTCGAGGTTCAGCCCCCTCAGGACCTGGTTCGACCCGAAGGATTTGTGCAGATTGCGAATCCGGATTTTTGGCTGGCCGTTTGTCATACGCCGAACATCAATGCAGACAGGAAATAGTCGGCAACGAGAATCAGGATGGAAGCGGAAACGACGGCATTCGTGGTTGCCCGGCCGACGCCCTCGGCGCCGCCACGGGAATAATATCCCTGGTAGCAGCCCATCAGCGTCACGATGAAGCCGAAGACGGAGGATTTCACCAGCCCGTCGAAGATGTCATCCCACACCAGATAGTCCCAGACCTTGTTGATAAAGTTCGCCGGGTTGAATCCGAACGTCTGCACGCTGACCACGAACCCTCCGAAGATGCCGATGACATCGGCGACCAGGACCAGCAGAGGAAGGGTGATCAGGCCGGCAAGCAGGCGCGGGAAGACAAGGTAACGGAAAGGGTCCGTCGCCAGGGTGACCAGGGCATCGATTTGTTCCGTGACCCGCATCGTGCCGATCTCGGCCGCCATGGATGCGCCGATCCGTCCCGCCACCATCAGCCCGGCCAGAACCGGGCCCAATTCCCTCGTAATCGAGAAGGCGACGATTTCCGGGATCTGCGTTTCCGCTTCGAAACGGGCAAGGCCGATGTTGCTTTGGAGCGCCAGCACCATGCCGGCGAAAATGGCGGTCAGACCGACGATGGGCAGCGAGTAATAGCCGATGTCGATCATCTGCTGGCCGACGGCACGGAAATAGAAAGGCGGCCGCCAGGCGCGCGAGAAGGCGTTCCAGACGAAAACGGCAAGCCGTCCCGTCGCCTCGAGAAACTTCAGGAAAGTGCGTCCGAGTAGGGCGAGGGCGTCCAGGGCTGCCATGCTCAGGCCTCTCCAAGATAGGTGCGTTGGCTTCGCTGGCCGAGGGACGTCAAAATTTCATAGCCGATCGTGCCGGCCTCGGCCGCAAGATCGTCTACCGAATGATGCGGTCCGATGAGTTCCACGAAGCTACCAGGTAAAATCTGTTGCGAAGGGATTCCCGTGACGTCGATCGTAATCAGATCCATAGAAACGCGTCCAATGACTGGCACCTGCCTGTCACCGACGAAACAACTGCCACGATTGCCAAGAGTGCGCAGATAACCGTCGGCATACCCCACTGCCACCGTGGCGATTCGGCTCGGCCCATCGATACGGTAGGTCGCACCATAGCCAACGGTCTGGGGGCTGTCAACGTCACGCACTTGCAGGATTTTCCCTTGTAACGTAAGCACTTGGGCCATTGGATTCGGGTCTTGCGGGGTTGGATTCAGGCCGTAGATTGCCGCCCCGGTGCGGGCAAAATCAAAGTGGTATTCCGGCCCCAAAAATACGCCGCCCGAATTTGCGAGGCTTAAACGCGCGGCGGGAAGTTTTCGGATTTGCGTGCGAAAGCAGGCGAGCTGGGCGGCATTTTTCGGATGGGCCGGCGTATCCGCGCAGGCGAGATGGGAAAGGATGGCATGAAGCTTTGCGCCGCGAAGGGGGCGCGTGTCCGAGGCCAGGCGATCCACTTCGTCCGCGGTCAGGCCAAGCCGCGCCATGCCGGTATCGATCTGCAGCCCGGCGGCCGGCACCGCCGTTTGCGCCGCAAATTGTTCGACCTGGTGCAAATCGTTCAGATAGGGAACGAGCCGGTGGGCCCCATAGGTCGTCGCCTCGTCCGGCAAAAAGCCATCGAAAACGCCGATCTCGACATCGGGCAAAAGGGCCCGCAACGCCATGCCTTCGTCGAGGGTGGCGACAAAAAAGTGCTGGCAGCCAAGCTTGGCGAGGAACGGCGCCACCTGGGCCATGCCAAGGCCATAGGCGTCCGCTTTGACGACGACGTGCAGATCGGCGCTGCGAAGCCGTTCCCGAAGCCGCCGGTAATTCGTCGCAATCGCGTTGAGATCGACCGTAAGAAGCGTGCAGGCGCGATCAGAAGGGGGCATCCGAAGGCCGCTCGTCTCTATCCAGATTGGCGAACTTCGTAAAGCGTCCGTCGAAGAACAGGCTCAATTTTCCGGTTGGGCCGTGGCGTTGCTTGGAGATCAGAATTTCCGCGACGTTGTGGACCTGATCCATCTTTTCCTGCCACTCGATATGCTTGTCCGTTCCTTCCGGCGGTTGCTGGCGCGAGAGGTAATATTCCTCGCGGTAGATAAACAGCACCACGTCCGCGTCCTGCTCGATGGACCCGGATTCGCGAAGGTCGGAAAGCTGCGGGCGTTTGTCCTCGCGTTGTTCGACGGCGCGCGAGAGTTGGGAAAGGGCCAGCACCGGCACGCTGAGCTCTTTGGCGAGGGTCTTGAGGCCGCGCGTGATTTCCGAAATCTCCAGCACACGGTTGTCGTAGCGCGACCCGGAAGCGCCCAGGAGTTGCAAATAGTCGACGACGATTAGGGAAAGGCCATGTTGCCGCTTTAGGCGGCGTGCCCGCGTGCGCAACGCGCCGATCGTCAGCGCCGGCGTATCGTCGATATAAAAGGGGACGCTCGCCAAATTCTGGGCGGCGAGGGCGACTTTCTCGAAATCGCCATGGCTAAGCTCGCCGCGCCGGATTTTTTCGGAGGCCACCTGGGACTCTTCCGCCAGAATACGTGTGGCGAGTTGTTCGGATGACATTTCGAGCGAGAAAAAACCGATCACGGCACCGTCAAGCGGTTCGGCGCGGCTATCCTGGGCGCGCGATTTGGCGGCATGGAAGGCGATGTTTGTCGCAAGCGCCGTTTTCCCCATGGAAGGCCGGCCCGCCAGCACAACCAAATCGGAGGCGTGCAAGCCGCCAAGCTGTTTGTCGAGATCGAGAAAGCCGGTGGAGACCCCGGTCAGCGTTCCTTCGCGCTTAAAGGCGGTTTCGGCTGCCGTGATGGCTTCGTGGAGCGAGTCCTTGAAGGGGCGAAAATCGCCGCCGACCTGTCCAGCCGTCGCCAAATCGTAAAGCTGCTGTTCCGCCCGTTCGATCTGATTGATCGCCGTTACTTCGATTTCCGGATGCCGCGCTTCTTCGGCCATTTCCTCGCCAAGGGTGATCAATTGGCGGCAGAGGTAGAGATCGTGGATGGTGCGGCCATAATCTTCGGCGTTGAAGGTGGTGACGGCGGCGCTGGCCAGCTGGGCAAGGTAGGACGTGCCGCCGATGCCATCGAGGGCGTCGTCCTGCTCGAAATAGGCCTTGAGTGTCATCGGGTCGGCCAGCTGGCCGCGTTCGATCAGAAGGCTAACCGCCGTATAAATCCGGCTGTGAACGGGATTGGCGAAATGTTCCTGCTGCAGAAAATCCGAGACCTTCATATAGGCCTGGTTCTCCATGAGGATGGCACCAAGCAAGGCCTGCTCGACTTCGAGATTGCGTGGCGGAACCCGAAGCTTCGTAAGCTCGTGATTCTCCCTTAAAGGGGTCACTTTTGTGTCGGTTCCGGGAGCTTCCATGACCGCACCTTAGCAAAGCGCTGCGATGAATCGTAGGCATATTCCGCTGTGGATTAGGTGCAAGGCGGGGACAAAATTTTCTCTTATCCGACGGCGGATTGCGGCACGTTCGCAGGCGCGTGTTCCCAATCCGTTATGTAGTCCCGGGTAAGCGGCACGGCGTCCTGCAGGCGGGTGAGCTGCATCTGAAAAACCATATGGCCCTGATGGCGGAAGGCGGCTTCCGATCCGGCAAGGTAGAACTCCCACATTCTGCAGAAGCGTTCGTCATAAATTTTCGCGATACGGACGCGGTTTGCCTGAAAGCGCTCGTACCAGGCTTTTAAGGTTTCGGCATAATGCAGGCGGAGGATTTCGACGTCTGTGATCCAAAGGCTGGTCTTCTCGACCGCGGTGACGACTTCGGAAAGGGCGGGGCTGTAGCCGCCCGGAAAGATGTATTTTCGTATCCAGGGATTCGTGGCGCCGGGGGGGGCCATGCGGCCGATCGAATGCAAAAGCGCAATGCCGTCCTCCAACAGTAGGCTTTCGACCTTGGTGAAGAACGTCTTGTAGTAACTGGCGCCGACATGTTCGAACATGCCGACCGAGACGATGCGGTCATAGCGGCCATCTTCTTCCCGATAATCTTTCAGGAGGAAGCGCACCCGGTTTTCCAGACCCAATTTGATCGCCCGCGTGTTCGCAACCCGGTGCTGTTCCTTGGATAGGGTAATGCCTGTCACGTCGGCGCCGCAGGTTTGGGCAAGGTAGAGGGCGAGACCGCCCCAGCCGGAGCCGATATCCAGCACCCGCATGCCAGGTTTGATCCGAAGTTTTGCGGCAATGTGACGCATCTTGTTTTTCTGGGCCGTTTCCAAATCCTGATTCTCGCCGGTGAAATAGGCGCAGGAATATTGCCGGTCGCTGTCCAGGAAAAGATCGTAGAGCGCGCCTGATAAATCGTAATGGTGAGCGACATGCCGTTGGGCCAGGGGAATGGGATTGTATTGCTGGCATGCACGAAAGGTTTGACGAAACGCGCGATACACATGATCAAGAAAACGGAGCGGCATGCGCTCCAAATTCAGGGCATAGAGGTGGATCAAATCCCGGACCGTCCCATCCTCGATCGTAAGGTTTCCCTCCACATAGGCTTCGCCCGTATAGAGGCCGGGGTTCAGGAAAATTTTAAAAGCCGTGCGCCGGTCGTGTAGTCGTAGCGTCACGCGTGGGCCTGGGGTGCCGCCGAACGTTTGCGAGCGTCCGCTGGCGTCGATAATACGCAGCGTGCCGGTTTGAATGAGCGGTTCGAGAAGAAAACGAAGCGGCATGATCGGCCCTCTCGTTCGTTCCTTCTGGTCGTCCCTGGGCTTCCCGACGTGTCGGGATCCCTAGGTTCCGGTCCAGTTTAACCGGAAGCGCTCGGATTTTGTAAAGGGGCGTGTTGCGCGCGCGGCAGGCGTGCCGGCCTTGGCCGGCCGTGCCGCGGCATTTTGGCTAGGATTCCGCTGGTTTTTCTTCTGCGGGCGTTTCGGCGGCCGTTTCCTCGGCGGCCAATTCTTCGAGCACGCTTTCCTCGAAGAATTCTTCGGCCTTCTGGGCCGCCATCTCCGGCGTGAGGGGGGCGGAAGCTTTTGCGTCCTTGCCCTGTACCCGCAGCTTCGCCTCTTCTTCCGAGCGCGAAACGTTGACCGTGACGTCCACGATGACTTCCGGGTGAAGCGCGATGCGGGCCGTGTGCAGGCCAAGTGTCTTCAACGGATGGTCGAGCAAAACCTGCTTGCGCTGGATGGTGAAGCCGGCCTCGGAAATCGCCGTGGCAATGTCGCGGATGCTCACGGAGCCGTAGAGTTGATCCGATTCGCTTGCTTGGCGAACGAGGATGACGCTCAGGCCGTGCATCTTTTTTGCAACGGTCTCGGCTTCTTTGCGCTGCTCTAGGTTTTCGGCTTCAAGCTGCTGCTTTTGGGCTTCAAACTGGTGCAGGTTTTCCTTTGTCGCGCGCAAGGCTTTCTTTTGCGGCAACAAGAAGTTTCTTGCGTAGCCGGGCTTGACGTTAACAACCTCGCCCATCTGGCCGAGTTTTTCGATCCGCTCCAATAGGATCACTTGCATGACGAACCCTCCTAGTGGCTTGCCAGATTGGCGAGGCGGCGTCGGATTCCAACGGTTTGTTCAACGAATCCGAAACCGGTTACCACCATTGCGGCAAAACCACCGAACAAAATTAGCAGCATGTAAAACGGGACCAACACCCAACCGGGCTTGGCAGATGTCCGGGCAAGCGCATGTACCACCGCAAGCCCAAGAAGAAAGAACGGAACGCACAGGATCAGCACGAGGTTGCGGCTGAAGAATTCCAGCGTTCCCGGCCCGGCCGCGAAAAAGACAAGGGCGGCCGCGGCGATCATGTAGATCAGCCAGCTTGGCAACGCCATCTTCGCGAAGTCGGGGGAAGGGCGGGCATTTTTCTTAAAGCGGGTCAGCAAGGCTTGCGCCATTGCACCATTTAAAACCAGCATGAAAAGCCAGCCGCCGATAAGGAAGGCCGGGAAGAACGGGGCAATCCACTCCACCGCCTGGGCCGCGGCTGGGTCGGCGGTTTCCGAGAACGCGGTCATGGCCTCAGAAAGAAAGAGGCGGATGGTTGTTTCAACCCCTTGTTCGCTGGCGGAAAGTGCGAAGAAGAGCATGAGGAACAGGGAAATCGCAACGGCGCAGACCCAGCCGATAAGATGTCCAAGGGGGTACCATTCTTTTTTGCCATCGGCGGCCTCTCGGTTGAGAAGCGCCTGCCGGACGAACAAAACGATCGGACCCGCGTTCAGCAACAGAAAGGCGAGGCCGTAATAGGCGCCGCCCAGCACGAGGCCGGTGCCGACGCCGACGGCGGCCGCGATCTTGACCGCCGGGTAGCCGATCCCAAGCCCTGCCAGGAAAAGCGGCAGCTGCGTGAAAAAGGTTAGAAAGATCGCCTCTTGCCGGCCCGTTACGATGGCCACGTAAAAAAGGGCCGAAAACAGGCCTGCGCAGATGGCGAGGGGAATGGATTTCGACATCGTTCTCGACGGCTTGTGGCCGTCATCGCCCTATTTAATCAGAAATGGCAAAAGTGCCAGATTCCGCGCCCGCTTGATGGCGCGGGCAAGTTCCCGCTGCTTTTTGGCGGAGACCGTCGTAATCCGGCTTGGCACAATCTTTCCGCGTTCGGAAACGAAGCGCATCAAGAGTTTTACGTCCTTGTAGTCGATCTTCTGGGCGTCCCGTCCGGAAAAAGGACAGCTTTTCTTCCGGCGAAAGAACGGCCGGCGGGCTTCCCCATCGTTTGATCCGAATGCCATCCTTAATCTCCCGTCGCTTCGGTTTTTTCTTCAGAGGCGCTCTCGGATGGCGCGGCGGCTTCCGCAGGCGCAGCCTTCGCAGGCGCAGCCTCCACCGGGGCGGGTTTTGCCTTGGGCGCTGCGCCCCGATCGTCGTCGCGGTTGAATTTACGTTCCCTTGGATGGTCGTCCCGGTCGGCCCGGCTGCGCATTATCGCGGACGGCCCTTCCTCCAATTCCTCGACGCGGATGGTCAGGTAACGAAGGATGTCTTCGTTCAGACGCAAGTTCCGCTCAAGTTCGAGGACGGCTTCCGCCGGTGCATCCAAATTGAAAAGAACGTAATGGCCCTTCCGGTTTTTCTTGATCCGGTAGGCAAGCGTGCGCAGGCCCCAATATTCGGTTTTTTCGACCTTGCCGCCAAGTTTGTCCACGATGGCGGAGAAGCTCTCCGTCAAACCGTCGACTTGCGCCGAAGAAATATCTTGGCGCGCGATAAAAACATGCTCGTAAAGAGGCATTGGACGTCAGACTCCTTCTGGCTGTTGGTGGCCCGGCGCTGGAACCCTTCCAGCTGCCCGAACCTAGCCGGCAATTTGCCGACAAGGAGTTGGAAAGCGCCGCACTATACACGAAAGAAGAAGCCCCGCAAGCCTGCTTGACAGGAGGCGGAGAGAGGCTATCACTGGCTTTATCTAAGCCTTAGGAGGAGTTTCCGTATGACAACGGCCTTTGTTTTTCCCGGCCAGGGGTCCCAGGCCGTCGGCATGGGAAAGGCGCTGGCGGAGGCCTTCCCCGCGGCGCGTGAGACCTTTGCCGAGATCGACGACGCCCTCGATCAGCATCTGAGCCGCCTCATGTTCGAGGGGCCGGAGGAAACGCTGGTTTTGACGGAAAATGCCCAGCCTGCCCTGATGGCGGCCAGCCTTGCCGCCCTTCGCGTGTTGGAGAAGGAGGGAGGACTCGCCCTTGGCCAGGCGGCGGCATGCGTGGCCGGCCATTCGCTGGGGGAATATTCGGCCTTGGCGGCGGCCGGGGCGTTGGAGCTTGGCGTGACGGCCCGGCTGCTGAAGACGCGTGGGGAAGCGATGCAGAAGGCCGTTCCCGTCGGCGAAGGGGCGATGGCGGCCTTTCTCGGCCTCGATTTTGCCGCGGCTTCCGAGATTGCCGCGCAGGCAGCCAAGGAAACCGGCGGCGTCTGCGCAGGCGCAAACGACAACGCGCCTGGCCAAGCCGTCGTCAGCGGCAGCAAGGCCGCGGTCGACCAGGCGATCGTCCTTGCCACCGAGCGGGGCGCGAAAAAAAGCGTTTTGCTGCCCGTTAGCGCGCCTTTTCACTGCTCTTTGATGCAGCCTGCCGCCGATGCAATGGGCGAGGCGCTGGCCGAGGTCGTAATCGTGCCGCCGGTGGTGCCGCTGATCGCAAACGTGACCGCCAAACCCGTCAGCGATCCGGAAACCATCCGTCGTCTGCTGGTGGATCAGGTAACGGGGATGGTACGCTGGCGTGAATCCGTTCTCGAAATGAAGGGGATGGGGATCACCCGTCTTGTCGAGCTGGGGACGGGGAAGGTGTTAAGCGGTCTTGCCCGGCGCATCGACCGCGAGCTTTCCGCCACGGCAATCGGCGCACCGGCCGACGTCGAAGCCTTTCTGGCAAGTTAGGGGAGAAGGAGAAAGCCATGTTCGACCTTACCGGGAAATCCGCGCTGGTTACCGGCGCTTCGGGCGGCATCGGTGGGGCCATTGCCCGCGCGCTTCACGGCGCCGGGGCGGCGGTCGCCCTTACCGGCACCCGCAAGGAGGCCCTGGAGGCGCTTGCGGGAGAGCTTGGCGATCGCGCCCATCCTTTCCCTGCTGACCTTTCGGACCCGGCCGCCCCGGATGCGCTTGTCGCGACCGCGGGCGAGAAGCTGGGCCAGGTCGATATCCTGGTCAACAATGCCGGCCTCACCTGCGACGGCTTGGCCTTGCGGATGAAGGATGAGGATTGGCAAAAGGTGCTCGACGTGAATCTCACGGCGGCTTTCCGGCTTACCCGCGCCTGTCTTCGCGGCATGATGAAAGCGCGCTGGGGGCGGGTTATCAACGTGACATCCGTTGTGGGCGTCACCGGCAATCCCGGCCAGGCGAATTATGCGGCCTCGAAGGCCGGGCTGATCGGCATGTCGAAATCTCTGGCGGCGGAGGTCGCCTCCCGGGGGGTTACCGTCAACTGCCTGGCCCCCGGTTTTATCATGACGGCCATGACCGAGGGGCTTTCAGACGTGCAGAAAGAACAGCTGCTCGGGCGCATTCCGAACGGCCGGTTTGGAAATCCGGAAGACGTTGCCGCAGGCGCCGTGTTTTTGGCTGCCGAGGAGGCCGGGTATGTCACCGGCCAGACCTTGCACATCAATGGCGGGATGGCCATGATATAGCCCGGATTGGGCCGGGGCATCGGTGTTGGCAAAGGCTGGAGAAGTGTGTTACGAACGACGCATTCTCTAGCGATAACAAGGCGTCGAGCCGGTTTAGCGGGGACATTAAAAACAGCGTTTCAATATCCAAATCCAAACAAACCTTCCAAAGGAAAAGTCGATATGAGTGACGTCGCGGAACGCGTGAAGAAAATCGTTGTTGAACATCTTGGTATTGATGAGGCGAAGGTCGTCAGCAACGCAAGCTTCATTGATGATCTTGGTGCGGACAGCCTTGATACGGTCGAACTGGTCATGGCCTTTGAAGAAGAATTTGGCATTGAGATCCCGGACGACGTGGCCGAGAAAATTGTCACCATTAAGGATGCGGTCGACTTTATCGAGAATACGAGTTCGTAAGGACTTCGAATTTCGACGGGTTGCCGTGACTCCGAATCGATTGCTGCGCTCGTCGAAACGGAAGGGTCGTTCAACATGAGGCGGGTTGTCGTTACCGGAATTGGGTTGCTTACTCCCCTTGCTTGCGGGGTGGAGGCAACGTGGGCGCGTTTGATTGGCGGTGCCAGCGGCATTCGCAAAATCGAGACGTTCGACGTCTCGGATATTTCCTCGAAAATCGCCGGGTTGATTCCTCTTGGCACCGGGCCGGGGGACTTCAATCCCGATGACTGGCTTGCGCCGATAGAGCAGCGGTAAGTCGACAAATTCATCATTTATGGCATTACGGCAGCCGTCCAGGCGGTTGAGGATTCGGGTTGGAAGCCGGAAGGCGAGGAAGACCGCGAGCGCACCGGTGTCTTGATCGGTTCCGGCATTGGCGGGCTTCCGGGAATTTACGACACGTCCATCACCCTTCATGAGAAGGGTGCGCGACGGGTCAGCCCCTTCTTTATTCCCGCCTCGCTTATCAACCTTGTCTCGGGCCACGTTTCCATTCGCTACGGCTTTACCGGGCCGAACCATGCCGTCGTCACCGCCTGTTCAACCGGCGCCCATGCCATCGGCGACGCGGCGCGCATGATCCAGCGCCATGATGCGGACGTTATGGTGGCCGGCGGCTCTGAAGGGGCCGTGTGCCGCCTTGCCGTGGCCGGGTTCGCCTCGGCGCGGGCGCTATCGACGCATTTCAACGACACGCCGGAAAAGGCGTCCCGCCCCTGGGACCAAGACCGGGATGGCTTTGTCATCGGCGAAGGCGCGGGCATCGTCGTGTTGGAAGAATACGAACACGCGAAAAAGCGTGGGGCGAAGATTTATGGGGAATTCAAGGGCTATGGCATGTCCGGCGATGCCCATCACGTAACGGCACCGGCCGAAGATGGCAATGGTGCCTTTCGCGCGATGCGGAACGCCCTTCGCAGTGCCGAGATGAACCCGGAAGACATCGATTACATCAATGCCCATGGCACCTCCACGCCGCTTGGGGACGAAATCGAGCATGGCGCGGTCAAGCGGCTTTTCGCAAGCGCGGCCGACAAGGTTTCCATGTCTTCGACAAAATCCTCGATCGGGCATTTGTTGGGTGCCGCAGGCAGCACGGAAGCCATCTTCTCGCTTCTTGCAATGCAAAACAGCATCCTGCCGCCGACCCTGAACCTGGACAACCCATCGGAAGGGTGCGACATGGATCTCGTGCCGCATCAGGCGAAGGAGCGGAACGTGCGTGCCGTGCTCTCGAATTCCTTTGGCT